>NZ_CATKPT010000023.1:0-63328 GCF_949768125.1 Pseudomonas sp. IT-P253
ACTTTACGACTGCTGCGCAGCCGGACGCAGGCTTCGCCAGTTGCTACGGGGTATGTGTTGCTGCTGAATTTGCTTAACTGATCGGCATTATTCATTGCTGGAGCTCATTAATCGGATTCCAGATTGCTTACGAACGCCACGACGTTCGGCTGGTGGAAAGTTTGGGGGAGCGCCCTTGCTTGAACACATAAACATTCATTATCTGCTCGCCACTTATGGCTACTGGGCGGTGTTCTTTGGCTGTTTGCTGGAAGGTGAAACCATACTGATCCTGGGCGGCATGGCCGCTCACCAGCACCTGTTGCATTTATGGCCGGTGATTGCCTGGGCCAGTTTGGGAGGGATGTTGGGCGATCAATTGTTGTTCTGGAGCGGACGGTATTTCGGCGGACGACTATTGCCGCGGCTGAGTAAAAATCAAGCTGCCATCGATCGCGTGACAAGACTGATAGCGCGCTACCCGTCGACCGCGATTTTTGCGGTGCGTTTTCTGTATGGCATGCGCTTGGTGGGACCGGTGGTGATTGGAGCCAGCGGCCTGTCGCCGCTACGGTTCACGGTGTTGAATGCCTTGGGCGCGGTGGTTTGGGCGACACTGTTTGCCAGCGCTGGTTACTGGGTCGGCCAGGCGCTTGAAAGTTTGCTGGGGAACCTGAAACCTTATCGTTTGCCAATTGCGCTGGCGGTTTTGGTGTTAGGCGTAACGGTTGCGTTAATCCGGCATTTTCGCGCCAAAGCCAAAGCACGTTGAGGGTAAGTAGATGGCAGGAACAACCCGCTGGTTGAGAGCGCACTATCGCGATAGGCCGATGGGGGTCACAACGCACAAGATCTGTGGGGACGGGATAGAAAAACTTGGAGGCAGAGAGATGGCATGAGTATCGGATTGGGACTACATCAGTCACGGAAACGTCTCGACGAACCTTCACCGATACTCAGTACAAACGCAGATGCACCGTCTGCGTAACGACCATTCGTAGGTATCGCCTTGTCATCCTGTACTCATTTCTGTACGTTCTTTGCATCGAGCGAGGACTACAACATGCAAACCATTAACTACACCACCGCACGCGCACACCTTGCCGAAACCATGGATCGGGTCAATGAAGACCGCGCTCCATTGTTGGTCACTCGCCAGAAAGGCGAACCCGTGGTGATGATGTCGCTGGCGGAGTACAACGCCCTCGAAGAGACTGCCTACCTACTCCGCTCACCCGCCAATGCTGAACGGCTGATCAAATCGATCAGCCATTTGCGGGCAGGGAAAACCAAATCCAGGCAACTCATCGAAGAATGAATATCGAGTTCACTCCTGAAGGTTGGGAAGACTATTTGTGGTTCCAACAAAACGATAAGGCCGGGCTCAAACGAATCAATCTGCTTATTAAATCCATCCAGCGTGAACCGTTCGGCGGACTCGGAAAGCCAGAACCGCTCAAACACAACTTGAGCGGCTTCTGGTCACGTCGAGTGACCGGCGAGCATCGGTTGGTCTATGCAGTTGAGGACGATGAGATACGCGTCGTGATGTGTAGATATCATTACTGAGTAAACACTCAGGCCGCACTCACCGCCCGACAAACCCCTCTGACAATCATTGCCACCTCCCGCTCATCGATGGTCAGCGGTGGCAGCAACCGGACGGTTTTGCCCCGGGTCACGTTGATCAGCAAGCCGTGATCCCTTGCAGCGATCAAGGTCAGGTCGCGAATCGCTTGCTTGAGTTCGATGCCGATCATTAACCCCTGCCCGCGGATCGCCAATACGTTCGGATGGTCCGCCAACTCCGTGCGCAATCTGGCGAGCAGGCGTTCGCCCTGGAGCCTGGCGTTGTCCAGCAGGCCTTGTTCTTCGATGATCTCCAGCACGGTGCAACCGACCCGGCAGGCCAGTGGATTACCACCGAAGGTGCTGCCGTGGCTGCCGGGTGTAAACAGGCCCGCTGCTTTGCCCCGCGCCAGGCAGGCGCCGATGGGGATGCCGTTGCCCAGGCCTTTGGCCAGGGTCATGACGTCCGGGACGATGCCTTCGTGCTGGAACGCAAACCAATGTCCGGTGCGGCCGATGCCGGTCTGGATTTCGTCGAGCATCAGCAACCATGCGCGCCGGTTGCACAGTTCACGGACAGCGTTGAGGTAACCGGACGGCGCCAGGTGTACGCCGCTTTCGCCCTGAATCGGCTCCATCAGGATTGCCACGATCCGTGGGCCGTGAGCCTGCTGGACCTTGTCCAGAGCCTTGAGGTCGCCGAACGGTACTTTGACGAAATCCCCCGGCAGCTCATTGAAACCCAGGCGTACCGCCGGGCCATCGCTGGCGGACAACGTACCGAGCGTCCGGCCATGGAAAGCGCCCTCCATGACCACCACCAACGGTTGCTCAATGCCTTTGTGCCAGCCGTAAAGCCGCGCCAGTTTCAGTGCAGTCTCATTGGCCTCGGCGCCGGAGTTGTTGAAAAACGCCCGCTCCATGCCCGCCAACTGCGTCAGTTTCTGCGCCAGCCTTTGCTGCCAGTCGATGCTGTAAAGGTTGGAGGTGTGCAACAGCAACCCGGCCTGTTCGCTGATGGCCGAGACGATTTTAGGATGGGAGTGACCGACGTTGGTCACGGCCACGCCCGCCACCGCGTCCAGGTATTCGCGACCGTCCTGATCCCACAGACGCGTGCCCAGGCCTTTGCTGAAACTCAGGGCCAGTGGTTGGTAAGTGCTCATCAGGCAGGCGGCGGTCATGACATCAAGCTCCATCAATTGTCGGTGTTTTTGCAGTATGGTTAGCCATCTGAACTGGATAAACACGGCAACACTTCAATCATTTTAAAGCTGGGCTTGATAATGGATTTGTTCCAGGCAATGACTGTGTACGTCAAAGTGGTAGAGGCTGGCAGCATGACCGCGGCGGCTCTTCAATGCGAAATGTCCACCACCATGGTGGGTAATCACTTGCGGGCGCTGGAGCAACGGCTGGGTGTGCGCTTGCTCAACCGAACGACGCGGCGCCAGCGACTGACGGAATTCGGTAGCGCGTACTATCAACGCTGTCTCGAAGTCCTGGGGTTGGTGGCCGATTCCGAACGCTTGGCCGAACAGGTACTCGACGAGCCGAGCGGCACCTTGCGCATCACCGCACCGCTGACGTTCGGCACGGAAAAACTGGCGCCGGCGCTGAGTGAATTTGCCCTGCTGTGTCCGCGAGTCAAACTGGACGTGGTCCTCACCAATCGGCGCCCGGACCTGCTGGAAAACGGTTTCGACGTGGCGTTTCGCTTGGGCAATACCGAGGAGCCCAACCTGATCGCCCGCCCCCTCGTCACCTACACCCTGACCATGTGCGCATCGCGTGAGTATTTGCTTCGCCGGGGCACCCCGCTAATACCGGCAGATCTGCAACACCACGACTGCCTGTCTTTTGCCTATCCGGCAGGAGATGACTGGCAGTCAGTGGAAAAGGCATGGCGCCTGACCGGGCCCGACGGCGAAGTGGCTGTCGCGGTCAGTGGACCGATGTTGATCAACAGCTCTGCGGCATTGCATCAAGCGGCACGAACCGGCATGGGCATTGTTTTGTTGCCCGATGCGTTGGTAGAGCAAGACCTCAAGGACGCAAAATTGCTGGCCTTGATGCCGGATTATCTACCGCCGAGCCGGCCGATGAACCTGATGTACGCCCAGGATCGCTACCGCCTGCCAAAATTACGCAGCTTCGTCGACTTCGCCCTGCAAATGTGGGGCAAACACTAGCCGGCCCAATACGCCATCGACTAATCTGCGCGACAAGCAGGTCACTTTGATTCAGGGCGAGTTCATCATGATTCTGCCCGATACCCCACTGGACGATGCCCGAACCCTCGCCGGGAATATCCGCGCCGGCCTCTCAAGCTTGCTGCCGGTAGGGGACTTTCAAGTGACCATGAGTTTTGGCGTGGTTCAGCGCTTCGACGAAGAACAGCAGACCGGACTGCTGGCCAGGGCCGACCGAGCGCTGTATCGGTTGAAGATCGCGGGCAAGAACGTGATTTCGGGGTGAGAGCCATGCCCTCCCCGCCGGCTCACGTCCCCGCCTTCACCAATACCGGTTTCTCCTGATACCGATCCGGATACAGCTGTTTCAGCTGCGCGACTTTCGGTAGATCGTTGATCACGATGTACGGATAAGTCGGATGCTCGGTCAGAAAGTCCTGATGTTCCTCCTCCGCCGGGTAGAAGCCGTTGTAGGTTTCCAGCTTGGTCACAATCGGTTTTTTGAACGAATGCGCGGCGTCGAGCTGGGCTATGTAGGCCTGAGCGACACGTTTCTGTTCGTTGTTTTCCGGAAAAATCGCCGAGCGATACTGAGTGCCGCTGTCAGGGCCCTGGCGGTTGAGTTCGGTAGGGTTATGGGCCACCGAGAAGTAAATTTGCAGCAACGTGCCGTAGCTGACTTGCGTGGGATCGAACGTGACTTCGACAGACTCGGCATGACCGGTATCGCCCTCGCTGACCCGTTCATATTGAGCGGTGTTGGCCGCGCCACCGGCATAACCGGACACCGCTTTCTTCACGCCTTTTACATGTTGGAACACCCCTTGTACGCCCCAGAAACAACCACCGGCAAAGACTGCGGTTTCGCTGTGGGCCTGGGTGGTTTCGTCGAGGGCGGGCGGCGCGATCGCAACCGCCTCTTCGGCGCCGAAAGAGAACGCCGAACAGTGGCCTATAACGCTGGCGGCAGCCAGGCCCAGCAGGGTACGGCGCCAGGTGAACGGGGTTTTCATGGGGCTGACTCCTTGGACAATGAGATGATTTTCAACCAAAGGTAAAGGCATACGCCGACACGCCCGGATCGAGAAACTCGATGCTGAACGTGCGGTCCGTGACATCGCCGGACTGGCGCACCAACTGATACAAGCGTTGTTCGGTCACGCGGCCACTGCCGTCGGGGGCCACGTCGGTACCGTGGTTATCGCCGGGAGCTTTTCCGTCAAGCAGCACTTTGAAACGCACCGGTTTACCATCAGCACCCGGTCCCAGGACCAGATGCAGATCGCGAGCGTGGAAGCGGTAGACGATACGACTGGCGGGGGCGTTTGCCGTCGCCCGCTCCGAGCCGACAGTCCACTGCCCGCCGAGGCTCCAGTCGTTGAGTGCCAAGTGCGTCGGCGAGTTGTAGGCCGATACCTTGTCCGGCACCAGGCCGGTTTCAGGGACGAAATGCTCCGCGCGCTGGTAGCCGACGTAGGTTTCCGGCGATTGCACCTCGTTCATGTCCGGTGCGAGTTGAACGCCCTCGGCGCTGGCATTGATCAGGCCGTCCGCCACCTTCGCGGCACCCGCTTCACGCAGCAGTTGCTGAATCACCCGTTCCGATTCGGCGTATTCACCCTCGCCAAAGTGGTGATAGCGAATCCGACCTTGAGCGTCGGCAAAATAGTGGGCCGGCCAGTATTCGTTGTTGAAGGCACGCCAGATCTTGAAGTCGTTATCGATGGCCACCGGGTAATTGATGCCCAGGTCTTTCATGGCTTTGGTGACATTGCCCACGTTCCGTTCGAAGGCAAACTCGGGCGCATGGACGCCGATCACCACCAGCCCCTGATCGCGATATTTCTCGGCCCAGGCTTTTACATACGGCAGCGTGCGCAGGCAGTTGATGCAGGAGTAGGTCCAGAAATCCACCAGCACGACTTTGCCTTTCAACGCCTGGGCATCGAGTGGCGGTGAGTTAAGCCATTGCACGGCGCCGTCCAGCGCGGGAAGGTTGCCCTCGACCGGTAGCGTGGCCGATGGTTTGTCAGCGACCTTCACTGCACTGTCGGAGACGGGGTTCTGCGCCATCATCGTTGCGCTGCCGCTTGGTGATTTACCCGCCAGTCGCCCGACAAGGGCCTGCTCAATGCCACCGGTAGACGCCGTCGAAAACCGCGCCAGAATTCCGGTGTCCAGCCCCAGGGCAATCGCTGCCACACCGGCCAGCATCGCCGCGCCCAGGCCGCGACGGACCCACTCGCCAGCACCGATGGAACGCTTCATCGCCGCAAAGACTTTTCCGCCCAGCAGCAGCGCCACGGCAAGCGACGTTGCGGCACCCGCCGCGTAGGCCAGCAGCAACAATGTGGTGGCGATACTCGCCCCTTGCAGCGCTGCACCGGTCAGCAACAGCCCCAAAATGGGCCCGGCACATGGCGCCCAGAGCAGGCCCGTGGCGACACCGATCAGGAAAGAGGCGCCGGGACGCGGCCGGGCATCGGCACCTGCCACTTCCGACAACCGACTGCCAGCCGCCACCAGCGGGCGGGTCAGACGCTCCGCCAATCGCGGCAACAACAGCGTCAACCCGAACAGTGCGACAAACACCAACGCGAGCCAGCGACCGTACTGATTGAGTTGCACCACCCAACCGCCACCGACGGCCGCCAACGTGGCGACGAGCGCGAAGGTCATGGCCATGCCCACCAGCAGCGGCAGGCCGCTCTTGATGAACGGCTGGCCGGTGCGGGCAAAGACGAAGGGCAGTACCGGCAGAATGCACGGGCTGACAATCGTCAGCACACCACCGAGATAAGCGAGTACCAGAAGCCACATAACGTCGACCTGCAAAAAAGTGAGGGAAAGGATCAGGCCGCCAGCGGCTTGAATGTCATGGCCAGACCATTCATGCAGTAGCGCAGACCGGTGGGTTTGGGCCCATCGTCGAACACATGGCCCAAATGACCGCCACAGCGTCGGCAATGAACCTCTTCACGCACCACCCCGAAAGACCGGTCCTGACGCGTGGCCACTGCCTTATCCAGCGGTGCCCAGAAGCTCGGCCAACCGGTATGGCTATCGAACTTGGTGGCGGACGAAAACAGCGGCAGGGCGCAACCGGCACAGGCGAACGTGCCGTTGCGGTGCTCGTTGTTCAGTGCGCTGCTGTAGGCCCGTTCGGTGCCCTCCTCACGGAGGATGTCGTACTGCTCGTCGCTGAGCAGGGCATGCCATTCGCTGTCGCTGTGAGTCACCTCGAACACCTCCGCCGCGCTGGCCTCACTGACCAATGCCGCACTCGTCGAAAATTTTGGCAATACACCGATCACCAGGGCTGCAGCCCCCAGCCCACCGCTTGCGAAAAGAAATTGTCGCCGTGAAAACATGGCCGTCTCCAAAAAACCAGGGTGCCTTTCATGGAACACAGCCTAGGCTTTGGTTGATCGCCAAATCCTCACGGAGAATTAAACAATTCGTGATAACTCAGCCCCCGGAAAACCCGCACAATGCGCTCATTGCATTGAAGGATTGAGCTTGATGGAACAGACCAAACGCGTCCTCGTGGTCGAAGACGATCTGCATATCGCCGACCTTATCTGCCTGCATCTGCGCGACGAACAGTTCGAGGTGGTGCATTGCGCCGATGGCGATGAAGGCATGCGACTGCTGCAGCAAGGCACCTGGGACGCACTGATCCTCGACCTGATGCTGCCGGGCGTCGACGGCCTGGAAATCTGCCGTCGCGCCCGTGCCATGGCTCGCTATACACCGATCATCATCACCAGTGCGCGCTCCAGCGAAATGCACCGGATTGTCGGGCTTGAACTCGGCGCCGACGATTACCTGGCCAAACCGTTTTCCATGCTCGAGCTCGTGGCCCGGGTCAAAGCACTGCTGCGCCGGGTCGACGCCATGGCCCGCAACCTGAAAATGGACGCTGGCAGCCTGCTCTCGGACGGCCTCTCCATCGACCCGATCACCCGCGACGTGTCCCTCGATGGTCGCCGCCTGGACCTCACGCCACGGGAATTCGACCTGTTGTATTTCTTCGCCCGCCAGCCCGGCAAAGTGTTCTCGCGCATGGACCTCCTGAACGCCGTGTGGGGTTACAGCCACGAAGGCTACGAACACACGGTCAATACCCACATCAACCGTCTGCGGGCGAAGATCGAGACCGACCCGGCACAACCGGTGCGCATCCTCACGGTGTGGGGTCGAGGCTACAAATTCGCGGCCAAGGAGGAGCAGCCATGAGGTTGACCCTGACCCAGCGCCTGTCCCTGGTTTTCGCCGTGCTACTGCTGGTGTGTTGCGGCACCTCGGCGTGGCTGCAGGTGCGCTCCAACCAGATGCATGAGCAAGAAGTGGTGCAAGGGTTGTCGCGGGATCTGGCGCAACACATCGCCCACGACACGGTGCTGATGGACAGCAAAGGCCTGATGCCCAATGCGGTGCGCGATCTGTTCAGCCAACTGATGCTGGTCAACCCCAGCGTCGAGGTCTACCTGCTCGACGTCGAGGGCAAGATTGTCGGGAGCGCCGCGCCTGAGGGCCGGATTCACCGGGAACGGGTTGACCTGGCGCCGATCCAGCGCCTGCTCAAGGGCGATGCGTTGCCGATTCTCGGCGACGACCCACGCAGCGTCGATGCCCGCAAAGTCTTCAGCGCCGCGCCGTTGAAGGTCGACGGCAAACCGGCAGGCTATCTCTATGTGGTATTGCTCGGTGAAGACCACGACCGCTTCGCCGAACGCGGTGCCACCAGCGCCGCCCTCAATACCGCCCTGTGGTCCATCGGTCTGGTCGCGATGCTGTGCCTGATCGCCGGTCTCACGGCATTTGCCCTGATCACCCGCCCGTTGCGCCGCTTGACCGATACCGTCAGCCACTTCGACATTGACGGTGTCCCGGTCACGCCGCCGCCACCAGTTCCGGCAGAAAAAGCCGCCAGCCACGATGAAATCGCCGTACTCGACGCCACCTTCCGGCAGATGCAGGCGCGCCTCGGTGAACAGTGGCGCTCGTTGACCCGCCAGGATCAGGAACGCCGTGAGCTGGTGGCCAATATTTCCCACGACCTGCGCACCCCGCTGGCTTCGCTGCACGGCTATCTGGAAACCCTGTCGCTCAAGGACGCTACGCTGTCCCCCGCCGACCGTCGCCGCTACTTGGGCATCGCGCTGGATCAAAGCCGCAAGGTCGGCGGCCTGGCGCAATCGCTTTTGGAACTGGTGCGGCTGGAACACGGCTTCGTGCAACCGGTGCTGGAGCGCTTCTCCCTGACCGATCTGGTGCAGGACATCTTCCAGAAATTCGAGCTGACGGCCGAGGCACGGCACGTACAACTCAGGGCCCACTTCGCGCCAACGGTATCCGCTGTGTACGCCGACCTTGGCCTGATCGAGCGCGTGCTGACCAACCTCTTTGACAACGCCTTGCGTCACACCCCGCAGGGCGGAGCCATTGATATCAGCCTGGTGCCGCAAGGCCGGTTCGTCGAGATCATCGTCAGTGACAGCGGCCCGGGCATCGCCGCCGAACTGCGTGACGGCTTGTTCCTGCGCCCGTTCAACATTGGCGGCGCACGGCGCGACGGCGGACTGGGGCTGCGCATCGTGCATCGAATCCTGCAGCTGCATGGCCGCGAGATCCGCCTGGTGGATGTGCCGGGGCAAGGTGCAACGTTCAGCTTTTCGCTGCCTGTGGATGAAGGCACGGCGACGGCCCTGGCCGAGCGATCAATGAACCTGAACACACCGGGGCAAGCCTGATAGACCGCGGCGCTTGCTTCGCGAGCAGGCTCGCTCCCACATTGGATCTGCGACTCACCGCAAATCACCTGCGGGAGCGAGCTTGCTCGCGAAGAGGCCAGCCCACTCACAGAAAAATCTGGATCAATCCCGGTAGCCCGGAGCGACGCGGCCAACTCATCACGTAACCATTAAGTCCGGGCGTCCTCGCTCACCTTGCAGGCGTCCAACCCTCGCCCCAATGCTTCCCAGCCGTCGAAGCCACGACCCGCAATGAACACCAGCCGTGTCGCGTTAGCCTGTGCTTCATCGGTGGCGGGCAGAAACTGACTGCGGGTGCCGACGTGTTGCAGCCAGTGCGCCTTGCCGCTCTGTGCCAGCACCACCAAACCCTTGACCCGGAATACCTCGCTGGGCAGTGCCTGCAGCCAGCTACGCAAACGTTCGACGTCAAGCGCGGCAGTGGTCCGCCACAGCCAACTGCTGAACATTTCACTGTGATCGTCGGTCGACACTCGAGTCATTGGTTTCAGCGCGCGTGGCTCAAGGTCCAGCTCCGAATCCAGCCAAAGGGCATCCGGCAGCTGCGCCTGCACACTGGCGTGAACGCGAGTCCTGGCGCCCAGCGCCTCGCGCAGCGTCTGCAACTGCGGGTCGTCGACCAGATCGGTTTTGTTCAACAGCAATAAATCCGCCGCGGCCACCTGGGCCCTTGCCAGTCGAGCGTATTCACCCTCGAGCTGCAGATGCCGGGTGGCGTCGACCACGGTGATTACCATGTCCAATTGCATCTGGCTGCGCAGTTGCGGGTAAGCCAGGGTTTGCACGATCCGCTGCGGATCGGACACGCCACTGCATTCAATGACGATGCGTTCAAGCCTGGGTTGCAGCTGCGCCATACTGGTCAGTTGCGCCAACAGGTCTTCTTGCACCGTGCAGCAAATGCAACCGTTTTGCAGGCTGACCACCGCGTCCGTGACTTCGGAAACGATGGCCGCATCGATATTCAGCTCGCCGAAATCGTTGACAATCACCGCGAGTCGCCGGCCTTCCGCACGGCGCACCATGCGGTTGAGCAAGGTGGTTTTACCGGCACCGAGAAACCCTGAAACAACGGTCACTGCGATCCGTGAGGTGGTCATTTCGCCTTACCTTCCAGCACCGGTGGTTCACCCTGCCAAACCGCGTTCAAGCCGGCCGCCGCCAGCGTTGAATGTCGGTCGTAGACCAACTGCCCTTCGACAAAGGTCAGCAGCACGTTGGTGCGATGGATGTAGTTGCGCGCAGGTTCGGCAAACAGGTCGCGGTCGATGACGATCAAGTCCGCCGACTTGCCGACTTCCAGGCTACCGGTGCTCTGTTCCAGGCCCATGGCCACGGCACCGTTGCGCGTGACCACGTTCAGCGCCTGTTCGAGGCTGATCGGCTCGCCGAAGCAGGCCGGATCGTCGTTCCACGGGTTCTGGCGGGTGACCATGGTTTCCAGCGCCAGCCACGGGTCAATCGATGCCACCGGCCAGTCAGTGCCCATGACCGCGGTGCCACCGGCTTCGAGCACGCCTTTGAAATCGTAGATGCGCTTGAGTCGTTCCTGACCGTAGCCCGAACGTGCACCACTGGCGAACGGTGTCGGGTACCAGGCGGCCGGGGAAAATTCGGCGATGACGTTCAGTTCCTTGAAGCGCGGCAGGTTGCCCGGATGCAGCAACGTGCTGTGGGCGCACTGGTGGCGTACACCACTGAAACCGTTACGACGACGGGCTTCGGCCACGGCATCGAGGAACACGTCGGACGCGCCGTCACCGGTGCAATGAGCGATTACGCGGATGCCTTTGCTGTCCATGTCCACCACCATGTCGGTGATGTGCTCGGGCGTCAGGTTGAGCTTGCCGCGCCAGCTCGACTCTTGCGGCCATGGCGTCAGCAAGTACGAAGACTTGGGCTCGACCGTGCCGTCAAAGTGAAACTTCACCGCGTTGGCACTCAGGCGTGCGCTGCGGTAGTAATGACGTTCACCACTGAGCAATTCCCAACGACGGCGTACCGGGAAAATATCGTCCTGCCAACTGATGGCGGCTTCGATTCGAACGGTCAGTTCACCGCTGTCGTCGAGTTCTTTCAACGCCTGCAAGCGTTGTTCGCAGACGTGCACGTATTTGCTCGCGGTTACGCCACGGGAGCTCTGAAAGTGCACGCCATCGCGGTAGGCGCGACGCAGTACGCTGACCGGGGTGGGTGGCATGGCGGCATGGATCATCGCGTAGGCGCCGTCGATCATCAGGCCGTTGGGCTCGCCCGTCAGTTCATCACGCTCCAGATAGCCGTTACGCGGGTCTGCAGTGTGACGATCGATGCCGGCCAGTTCCAAGGCCTTGGAGTTGACCATCATCGTGCCCCACATCCGGTCGAGCAGCGCCACCGGGCGGTCCGGCATGACGCTGTCGAGCCACGCCCGCCCCGGCGTCAATCCGGCTTCGCGGAAGGTGTAACGCACCCAATACTGCCCATAAATCCAGCCGTCGCCCGGGTGGGAATCGGCGTAGGCGAGGATGCTGTCGCGCAGTTGCTCCGGCGTCGGGTCTTCGATGCCGACATCCAGGTCATCGCTGTAGCGTGGCGCCAGTGCCAGGTCGGGGTGCGTGTGCATATCGTGCAGGCCCGGCATGCAGAACGCGCCTTGCAGATCATGCAGCACGGTGTTCGGGCCCTTGAACGCTTCAAGCGCGCTCAGGCTGGCGACACCGATCAACTTGCCGCCGCGGATCGCCACGGCCTCGGCCCACGGATTCAAAGGATCCTGGGTATAGATGCGACCGTTAGCGAGGATCAGATCGGCGTAGGTTCCTTGCGCGGAATGGGTCGAGGAAAAGTTGTCGGACTCAGCCATGTAAGCCACCTTTTGAGTTCAGTTCGATAGGAAGGTCCACCGCGCGTCTTGCGCTTCGGCGACCTGGAAATTTTTATTGTTGTAACCCGCGACCCGGTGCTTACACCGCTAGAAAAGCCCCGGCGTCCAGTTCGAGCATCACCGGTGTCTCCGTGCTGCCGAGCTGGCCCAGCAGCTCGCGCAAGTTGTGTAGATTGCTCACCCGGTGATGAGGCACGTGGCAGCTTTGCGCCAGCGCGGCGAAGTCCGGCGTGAGGATGTCGACACCCAGCAACGGCACCGCTTTGGCATTCATGTAATCGCGAATCTCGGCGTAGCTTGAGTTATTCCAGAGCAGCAGAATCACCCCGGCACCGGCCTCTTTGGCAGCGATCAGTTCGGCGCTGGAAAACTGCAAGCCACCGTCCCCCACCAACGCCACCACCGGTCGCAGCGGCTGTGCGAGTTTGGCGCCGATGGCCGCCGGCAATGCGTAGCCGAGGGTTCCGTATCCGGTGCCGGCGTTGAACCAACTGTTGGGTGTAGGTGCCCGATAACCCAAGGCGCCCTGGTACACCGGTTGGGTCGAATCACCGACGATCAGCGGTTGCGGCAAGGTGTCACGAACCGTATCGAGCACCTCCTGCAAGCGACACTGTTTGGGGTTCCAGCCGGCGTGTTCGAGTGCATTGACCTGCATCACCCGGACACTGGCCCAGGTTTGATCGGCCTGGCGTTGCGGCAGTTGTGCCAACAGCGCACGCATCCCCTGCTCGGCGTCCCCCAACAAACCGACCTCGGCCGGTTGAGCGCCCAGCACTTGCATTGGATCGATGTCCAGACGAATCAATGGCGCGGTGAACGCCAAAGGCCCCAAACCGAAAAAGTCGTAGTCGGTTTCGCCCAGCTCGGTGCCGATGGCCAGCACCACATCGGCCTCGGCAAACAGCTCACGACCGTGAGCCGACGACTGCACGCCATCGAGCAACAGCGGATGTTCGGGCGGGAGCAAGCCTCGGGCATTGGTGGTCAGTGCGACCGGTGCCTGCAAACGTTCAGCGAGTAAGGTCAGGGCCTCACTGGCTCGACGCGCGCCGCCACCGGCCAGGATCAATGGGCGCTGCGCGTTATTGATCAACCTGACGGCGGCGTCTATCGCAACGGCCGCCGGTGCAGGTGCCACCGGCAAGGTGCGCGGGCGTACGTCGAGACCGGCCGCTGACATCTCCAGCACATCCAGCGGAATTTCGATGTGCACTGGTCGAGGTCGCGTACAGCCAAACACGGCAAAGGCTCGTGCCAGCACTTCCGGCAATTGATCCGGGTGCTGCACGGTATGGCTGAACGCGCAGACGCCGGCGACCATGGCGCGCTGGTCAGGCAGTTCATGCAGGTGACCATGGCCCAGGCGCAGGTGTTCGCGGCGGTTGCAGGTGGAGATCACCAGCATCGGCACTGAGTCCGCATAGGCTTGGCCCATCGCGGTGAGAATATTGGTCATGCCAGGGCCGGTAATGATGAAACAGACTCCGGGCTTGCCGCTGGCGCGGGCATAACCGTCGGCCATGAACCCGGCCCCCTGCTCATGGCGCGGGCTGACGTGCTTCAGGCGACTGCCATGCAAGCCCCGATAAAGCTCCACGGTGTGCACGCCGGGAATGCCGAAGACGGTTTCAACGCCATAGCCTTCCAGCAACTGAACGAGCGCCTGGGCACAACGGGTCATGCAGCACCTCTTTGATGGTGGGCCAGCAGGGCCCGATGACGAGTTACGCTAGTATTGTTGAACCAACCGATACAACAATCGATTTTTTTTGGCCTGACTGTTCAATTTACGTCACCATAAGTAGTCAGTCATGAACAGGATTAGCGTTCGATCAAAGACTGCACGCGGCCCTGTTCTTCCAATTTTTCAGCGGGATGATTTATGCGTTTTCCATCGATGACCGCCCTTCGTGCCCTCGACGCCGTCGCCCGCCTGGGCAGCGTGTCGGTCGCCGCCCGTGAACTGAACCTGACCCGCAGCGCCATCAGCCACCAGATCAGCAAGCTGGAGGAATGTGTCGGTTTCGCACTCACCGAGCGAATGGGTCGGGGCATCGGCCTGACGTATCAAGGCGAGCGCTATGCGCGTGAGGTGCACGGGATTCTGTTGAACTTGCTGGACGCGGGTCAGTTGGTCGACGACCAAGAGATCTCTGGCCGGCTGTGCGTCAGTTGCGCGCCGGGGTTTGCCACGTATTGGTTGTGCCACCACATCGGGGCGTTCTTGCGTCAGTACCCGCAAGTGCAATTGCAGTTGATGTCCCCCAAGGCACCGGACGACATCAATACCCCGAACGTCGACCTGTTCATCACCTACGGCATTGGCGACTGGCCGGATAGGGTCGTCGAGGAGCTTGTTGCACTGCGCTTTTTCCCGGTGTGCAGCCCGCGCCTGATCAACGCGTTGGGCGGCCTGAAAAACCCGCAGGAACTCAGTAGCTATCCATTGCTGCACATGACAGACCACTCGGACTGGCGCGTCTGGCTGACCGCCGCCGGTGCGTCGGGCGTCAATGCAGCGAGCGGCATTCTGTTCTCCGATGCGCATTGCGCGCAGTCGGCGTGCATTGCCGGACAGGGCATCGCCATCGGCGACAACCTGATCAGCGGCGATGCCTTGTCCAAAGGCTTATTGGTGCGCCCGTTCGATATCACCGTCGACCTGCATCGCGGGTATTACCTGGCTGCCGACCCGCAAAAAGCCGAACGCGCGGTGGTCCAGGCCTTCAGCAACTGGGTCAAGACCCAACTCCAGTCGTCCCGCCAAACCTGGCAAGACCCCCTCTGACCCGCCATTAGCTCGCGCCTACATGCACATTGGAATTGACTCGAGTGAATCGACTGGCCGCCAGTTTCAGCCTCGGCATCTGGTGCCGCTGGCGCTGGCCATTCCACCGGTGATCTCGGCGCTGGTGCTGTACTTCAATGCGGCTATTATCCCCGCACCCTTTTCGGCACGGACGCTACGCGATGCTCAACATTCTGCAAAACACCCCGCTGTGGGTTTACGCGGTCTTTCTGCTGCTCTGCTATTTCGGCGTCAAAGCCCTCTCCCCTACCCGCGAAAGCAAAACCTCATTACTGGTCATACCACCCATTTGGCTGGGCTGGTCGCTGTATTCGCTGAACCTGACGCTCAATCCACCGCTGACCATGGGTTGCTGGCTGGCGGCCGTGATGTTCGGCGGCGTCGTCGCGCTGATGATTTTTTCGCGCAAGGGTGTGGAACGGGATGAAGCAGGAACCGGACTGATCGTGCCGGGTACGATTAAGACGTTGGCGCTCTATTTGCTGTTTTTTGCCATTAATTACTACTTTGGCTATCAGGCCGAGGTTGCCCCGGAGCACTCGGCGGGGTTGCCGATGGTCTTGCTCAAAGCGTGTGCATCAGGCTTTGCCAGTGGTTTGTTTTGCGGACGTTCGCTCAGCTTTTACCAGATGTTCCGCTCCCTGAAGACCGCCCCCCTGTAGGAGCGAGCTTGCTCGCGATGGCCTTGAAAGCAACGCGTTCATTCAGGACGAACGCGTTATCGTTAACGTCCTTCGCGAGCAAGCTCGCTCCCACAAGGAATCAAGGTAGATCTTTCGCCCGTTGGCCCGTTGGGCCGTGACAACGCTGCCTCGGTCCAATAGATTAGGCGGCCTGAAAAAGCCCTGTGCTTTCTCGCCTCAATTCAAGTTAAAAGAAGTAGTGAAATTTCAATGTCCGATTCCAATACCGCTGAATCCGTAGCCACCTTGTCGTCCAAAGCGGAATACGAAAACTCCATCAATCTTTCACAGCACGTGCCACAGGCCAAGACCATTAGCGAGATGGTCCTGGACGCTTTTCAATCCACCCGGGAAAGCGACCAGATCCGCGAGCTGCGCGCCGCGATTCGCCAGGCTCACGACAGTTTCGATGATGATAAAGCCTACGAACTGATGGGCGAACTCAAGCAACTCAAGGATGCCGAGGCTGCTGATATTGCGGCCCTCGAGGACCTGAGCAGCAAATTCCCGATCAGCCGCATTCTCTCCAGTTTCAAGGATGATCCGGCGTTTCAGGAATTGGTTTATGGGTTGGCGTTGAAGGTGTTGAACCAGACCCATCAAGCCATCAGCAATCCAAGCAGTGGCAAGAGCAAGGCTGCACGGGTCAAGAAAGACGTTGAGGTGTTTACCATTAGCAAGGATGGCATGAGTGTCACGCTGCCGCTGCGTACTCCGCGTTCGCGCCTGAATGTTGACCGTGAAGCGCTGGAGTTTCTGGGCTTTACCTTTGTTGGTGAAGGCGAGGAAGCGGAGCTGGACGGTGAGACGTTCCTGGACAATGCCGGGGTTGAGCTGGCGATTAATCGTAAGAACATTATTACTGCGCTTCAGCAGCAGACTGCGTTTGATGGTTACAGCATCGCCGCTCAGTAACGCTGCCTTCCTGCGGGGCTCGCTAGGCTTTGATTCGGTGCATATCCATTTCTTTGGTAGCGGCGGCTAGCGGTTCCGCCCTTACGGCGGGTCACTTTGAAAAGCGCAAAGTAACCAAACGCTTCTGCCCCTTTCGTTCGGTGCCTCGCTTAGGCTCGGCATGCCCTCGCTCCGGTCCTGCTCCGTGGGCCCGCCGCCATCGGCCATCCATGGCCGGGGGCGGCTAACCCGGCATCCATGCCGGGTTGCCCACTGCGCAGAACCTCCACTCGGCCTCTCGAGGGGGCGGTGCGTCAAGATCAAAAGCTGAAGGCGAGCTAACGCTCGGCCTGATGAGTGGTGAGAATCAAAAGCCATACGCCGAGCCATTGTGGGGGGGTGAAAAACAATTGCTGTACACCGATCCAATGTGTGCGAGCCTGCTCGCGAAGCTGTTGATCTTGCCGTTGCTTTGCTTCGGCTCCAGATCTGCCGCCCCTTTCCCAGAGGCCGAACGCAGGCGTTGCGCAGGGGGCACCGCGGCAAGGATGCCGCGGTAGCCGCCCCCGGCCATGGATGGCCGATGGCGGCGGGCCCCCGGAGCAATGCCGGAGTGAGGGCATGCCGAGCCTTAGCGAGGCACCGAATGGAGGGGCAAAGCCTTTTGGTTACTTTTCGGCGTCTGGAAAAGTGACTCGCTGTAAAAGCGAAACCGCCAGCCGCCGCTACCGCAGCAACGGATATGTCCCCCATCCCCCCCAACAAAACGCCCCCGCAGAAAACACTCCCCCCTCACCAAAAATTACAGCCCCCCCTCAAACATTTCCCCTCTGTGAACCGCATCACACCCCGGACCAGGGCTTTTTATTGCCCGTAGCTCCAGCAAAAGCGCGATTACTCTCTCTGTATCGACACCAGAACATACACATCCCTTAACCCTTGAGCACCACGGGTCCGTCTGCAGGGATCGTCAACTCACTTTCCAGCCCACGACCTCAGTGGTGCGATTGCTGAGGTCATCATGCACACGACGCCCCTTTACCGTCAGTTAGCCAACCACTACCTCAACGCGATCCGCAGCGGCACCCTGAAAACCGGTGAACGGTTTCCCTCCATTCGGCTAATGATGGAAAAACATGCTGTCAGCCTGTCGACCGCGGTGCAGGTCTGCCGGGAACTGGAGGACTACGGCGTGCTGGAAGCCCGTCCGCGCTCCGGCAACTACATTCGCCAGCCCGACACATTGCCCAAACCCACCCCGATCACGCCGCCCACACCGTTGGATACCGGCGTCTATGTCGGCATTCACGAACAGGTTTCGTCGGTACTCAAGGCCAGTCAGCGCGCGACGATCAAAGTCAACTTCGCCAGCGCCTACTGCGCGCCGGAGCTCTATCCGCTGAAAATCCTGCAGGATCATATGATCAAGGCGTTGCGCCAGAATCACCATTTACTGGGTGCGCCAGGCTCTACCTGCGGCAACCTGGCATTGCGCAATATCCTTGCCCGCCGAGCACTGACGGCCAAAACCAATCTCGCCGCCGAGCGAATTGTGATCACCAACGGCGCAACTGAAGCGATCAACCTCGCCTTGCGCGCGGTCACTCACCCCGGCGACACCGTGGCCGTGGAGTCGCCAACCTTTTACGGTTTGCTGCAAACGCTCGAAAGCCTCAACCTGCGAGTACTCGAAGTCCCGGCGACAGCCCACTCGGGGATCAACCTGTTCGCGCTCGAACAGGTATTGCGGGGTCCCGAGCGGATTCAGGCGCTGATCGTCATCCCCAATCTGCAAAATCCGCTGGGCAGCATCATGCCCGACGTCAACAAGGCGCGACTGGTGCAACTGTGCGCCGAACACGACACTGTACTGATCGAGGACGACACCTACGGCGACCTGGTCGACACGGAACAACCGTTGTCCACCCTCAAACACTGGGACCGCGCCGATAACCTGATCTATTGCGCCTCGCTGAACAAAACCCTGGCACCGGGCATGCGCCTGGGCTGGATCAGCGCGGGGAAATGGCACGACCGCGTGGAGATGCTCAAACACACTCAGTCCCGTGGCTGCGAAGCGTTGTCGCAACTGGCGGTCAGTGCGTTCATGAAGACACCTTCCTACGAACGCTACCTGCGCCGTTTGAGAAAAATCCTCACGCAACAACGCCAGCAAATGAGCACGGCGATTACCCGCTACTTTCCCGAGGGTACCCGCGTGACCAACCCTCAGGGCGGTACGTTGTTATGGGTTGAACTGCCGCGCCACCATTCATCGATGGTGCTTTTCCATGAGGCGTTGAAGGTCGGCATCCAGATTTCGCCTGGGGATATCTTTTCAAACGCCAAGCGTTTCAATCACTTTGTGCGCATCGGTTGTGGTGCGCCGTATTCCCCACGGATCGATGAAGCCATGGCGACCCTCGGCCAACTCCTCAAACATCAGAATTAACACACACCGTTGTAGCAGCTGCCGAGCTTGCGAGGCTGCGTTCGGCTGCAAGGCAGTCGTTAATCCTGCCACTTCGGTCTATCTGAAACACTGCGCAGAATGGTTTTGCGACTGCTTTGCAGCCGAACGCAGCCTCGCAAGCTCGGCAGCTGCTACAGGGTTCAAGGTTGGGTTTAGAGAGGGTTCTGGTGCAGGCAGATGATGTGTGGGTCGTCGTTCCAGTGGGGGAATCGTTCGGCGATCAGCGGGTCATGGCCGGGGATCACATGGTCTTCACCGTCGGCCAGGTGATCGATCAAGCTGAATGCCTCAAGCGTCTGCGCCAGGTCATCCAGTATCGGAAACGGGCTGCGCTGCCGAATGTTCGCCCACAAATGCGCCGCATCCGAGGCCAGCACAATCCACCCGCGCGCGGTCGCCACCCGCACCACCTGGCTGCCCGGCGTATGACCACCCACCGGGTGCAGGGTCACGCCGGGCATCACTTCGACGGTGCCGGTGTGCAAATGCATCCGACCTTCGAACAGCGGCGGCAGCGCCGACATCACGTCATCGACCTCGTAGGTTTTGTTCACCGTGCGATGGGCCATTTTCGGGCCGGTGCAGAAGCGCAGTTCCGCTTCCTGCAAATGCACCGTGGCCCTCGGAAACAGCCCCAGGTTGCCGGCATGATCCCAGTGCAAATGCGTGAGGATCAGATGCTCGACGTGTGCCGGATCGATATCCAGTTGGCGCAGGGATTCCTCCGGCAAGCGATACATCTGACGGTTGCGTCGATCCGCCGTGGCCGGTTGAAAACAGGTATCGACCACGATCACCTGCTGTTCATTGCGGATGACCCAGAAGTAGTAGTCCAACGGCATCGACGCATCCGGATCGCCACAGCAGGCGTCGTAAAGAAAGTTCTCCCTGGCCGTGCGCTGGGCATTGGCACCGACACGGATGGCGAACACTTCGTACACAGGAACGGACATATTCACCTCCTGATCAGGCCACGGCGGCAGCTTTGAGGGTCGGACGGAAGTCAAAATCAATCTCGTCGCAAATGCCCAGATCCTGCGCCAGACGATGCAGACCGCTGTAATCGCGCATGATGGTCGCGTTCATGTTGCGCTCCTGAGTGTCGGCGATGATCAGGACCGCGTCCTCGACCCCCAGCTGCGTGAGAATCGCCTCCCACATCGAGTAATCCTGGGCGATAAAGGCACTCAGTGCCACCGACAACGTGCGTGCGAAAAACGTTCGCTGAGTCGGCTGCATGTTCGCGTACATGACCTTCGCCACTTCGGCGAGCACCTTGCTGTGAGCATATTCGTCGCGGTTATGCAGCTCGGCCACGCGACGGTTTTGCGGTTGAATCGTCTGATCGTCAGCCAGCAAATCCAGATAGGCGTTGACGCTGATCTCCGCCACCACCGCAAAGGTGATCGCCGCCAGGTCTCGCTGCCACTGCTCGGGCAGTGTTTCGCGTAGCGCCGCCAGTCGCAAATACGTGACCGATGGCGGCAAATCCAGATCCTGATCCAGTGCCCGCTCGACCTTGGTCCGTTCGATAGCCCGCAGGTGCATGAGCGTGTGGTAGTGCTCGTCGATCAAGGTTTGCTGCATCGCCTCGCGGAAATGCCAGTCGTCCTTGCCCAGGTACTGATTGGCAATGACGCTCAGCGCCGGGTTCACCACGTGTTCTTCAGCGGTCACCGTGCGCAGGTTGTAGCCGATCCAGCCCCAGGTCACCACAGTGCTTTTGAGTTCATCGCTCAGGGCCTGGAACTTCGGGTGATGGAAAAACGGCACCATGCACTCGGGATAATCCGGGCGTGCCGGATCGAACGCTTCGCTGATGTCAGCCCTGTCCGGCGCACAGACCGTGGCTCGTTTGGTCCACGCCTGATTCAGACGTATCACCAGTTGATGATCGACCTTGGCGATCTCGATTGCTGTTTGCATGACGCGATACCTGTAAAGCGCATACCCGCTACGGGGTACGCCGATGGAAGAATGGGCGACGGATCAATCAGGCCAGCCAGTAGCGGGTCAGGTTTCGCGCCGGGTCAGTGTATCGGCTGCGGGCGTGAATCATTCGCCAGTTGTCCCAAATCAGCATGCAGCCGTCGGAAATCAGCACCGGCGTGTTGTGCCGCACGAAATACTCCTCACCCAGCACCGCAAACCGGGCCAGTGGCGACGAGCTGTTGGCAACCAGCGATTGCTGCAGATCTTCCTTGGATGGATTCACATCGCCGTAGTGAAACTGGTTGTAGCTGAAGCGGAAAATATCCCCCGCTTCTGTAGGCGTCAGGATGTATTCCCTGACCCGGCGCTGCGCAGCTTCCCCTGGTTTGGCGGTGGCCACGAATTCCACGGGGTTTTCATCGATCCACTTGCGCAGCTCGGGCTCGGTGCGCTCCAGAAACGCCAGGAACTCATAACCGTCCACCAGTCCTGTATGCCCTCCCCCGCATGTCGCCTGCTGATGACAATGCAACGCCAAATAGCGCGGTGGCGGCCCGTAAACCGGCGCTTCGGTGTGTGGGCCGATGCCGTTCATGCTCTGGGAGTAAGGCAAGTCTTCGTAACCCGGCTTGCGGGTGATGGCAAAGGCCATTTGCCCGTTGAACTGCGGAATGATCGGGCCGAACTCATGCAACGTGCCTACAACGTCATTGGCGAATTCGTCCGGTGTCAGCACCGTCCAGCCGCGTGCCGACAACTCTTCATGGCGATGGCCCAGCGCTACGTAAGGTTTAGACGCAACAATCCCTTGATCTGACATGGTGAGGTTCCTGGCGGTTTATCAGGCGTTGACGGTTGAGGTGTAAGCTGCAATGAGTTCGCTGCAGACCGTGCCCGGTTGATAGCGTTGTTCATCGATGCTCTGCACGGGCGTGATTTCGGCGGCGGTGCCTGTCAGAAAACACTCGTCAAAGTCGCCAAGTTCTGTAGGAACAACGGTTCTTTCAACCACCTGATAGTCCAGTGCCTTGGCCAGTTCGATGACGGTCTGGCGGGTAATGCCATTGAGAAAACAGTCCGGCACCGGGGTGTGCAATGTCCGGCCTTTGACGAAGAACACGTTGGCGCTGGTGGCTTCGGCGACGTTGCCGCGCCAGTCGAGCATCAACGCATCGTGATAGCCGGTGTTTTCAGCATCGTGCTTGCTGAGTGTGGCGATCTGATAATGGCCAGACGCCTTGGCTTCGAAGGGGCTGCTGTTCGGCGGCGGACGGCGCCACTGGGCAGTTTTCAAACGGATCCCGGCCATGCGCGCCGCCGGGTCGAAATAGCTCGGCCATTGCCAGCAGGCGATCGCCATATGCACACTGTTGAAGCGGGCCGAGGTGGAAATCATTTCGCTGCCGCGCCAGGCCACCGGCCGCAGGTAACCGTCGACCACGTTGTTGCGGCGCAGCAGTTCATGACTGGCGGCTTCCAGTTCGGCAAGCTCAAAGGGAATGACAAAATCCATCAACGTCGCCGAGCGATACAGACGCTCGCTGTGTTCGCGCAGCTTGAAGATCTTGCCGTTGTAGACGCGCTCCCCTTCGTACACCGTGCTCGCGTAATGCAGGCCATGGGTCAGCACATGCAGTTGCGCCTGGGACCACTCGACGAACTTGCCGTCGAGCCAGATAACGCCTTCTCGCTGATCAAATGGAATACTGCTCATGTCCTTATCTCCTGATGAATCGTCCTACGCCGTTTCCAGCAGGACCGGTATTAATTCGGGGGCGGCCACCGGCTCGGTCTGAAAGAAGAACGAGCGCTCACCAAACGCCGGCCGCAACTCATCGAACCAGGTCGCCTGCGGATCGAATCGCGCAAAAAACGTTCGCAATACCCATTGCGGATCGCGGGCCTGGAGAAACTGCAGCACAAAGACTTTTTCTCCTGCGACGGTCTCGATACCGTTGATCAATACCTTGCCGTAGAAGGTGCTCATGGAAGGCCCGCGAACCGTGCGTGCCAGCCCCGATACGGTTCGATAGGCCGCCTGAAAGATCTCGAACGTGCGAGCCAGCGGCATCGCGAAGTAATGGCTGGGGCCGGTATCGCGCTCGACGAACAGGTAATAGGGCACCGCGCCGAGTCGAACGCCTTCGGTCCAGAGCGCAGCCCAATCGGCGGGGTTTTCGTTGATGTGCCGAATCAGGGGGGCCTGCATGCGCAAGGTCGCACCGGTGGAACGAATGCGTTCGACGGCCTGGCGAGCGATGTCCTGACGGATCTCTATCGGGTGGTTGTAGTGGCCCATGATCGAGAGGTTTTTCCCCGCCGCAACGATCCGTTTAAACAGTTCAAGCAGTTCGGGCGCGTCCTTGTCGCTGACAAACCGTTGCGGCCAATACGCCACGGATTTGGTGCCGATGCGGATGCTTTTCAGGTGGGGCAGTTCCAGCAGCGGCTCGATGTACCCGGCCAGTGAGCGGGTGTTCATGATCATCGGATCGCCACCGGTGATCAGCACATCGGTCACTTCGGTGTGTACCCCCAGATAATTCACCAGCTCCTGGGATTCACGCGCGTTGAACTTGAGTTCTTCCTCACCGATGAACTGCGCCCAGCGGAAACAGAACGTGCAGTAGGCGTGACAGGTCTGACCGGCACCGGGGAAAAACAGCACGGTTTCGCGGTACTTGTGCTGAATGCCCAAAAGGACTTTTCCGTCGAGCGTCACGCCGTTGTGCGTCAGCTGGCCGGCCGGATGCGGGTTCATGCGCAGCCAGATCGCCTCGATCTGACGCTTGATGGCGATGGTGTCGTCCCGTTCGATCAGGCGCTTGAGCGAGGCGTACTCGTCCGGCAGCAACATGTCCTGGTGGGGGAAGGTCATGCGGAAAATCGGATCGTCCGGGATGTTGTTCCAGTCGATCAGCGTCCCCAGGACATATTCATTGGTGCGAAACGGCATGACGCGAGCAACGACGGTCATGGCTTCCTGCAACGCCGGCGTGAGTTTGTGCCAGTACGGCGTGTCGCGAATGGTGCGTGAGTTATAGGGCTTGTATCTTTCCTGCTCCGACATTCCTTGCATGGCAGCGCTCCTGGTGATGTCCTGGCGGGGTTACTGGATGGCAGGCGCTGCGCGCTCTATGTCCATCCATGCCCGAACGCTGTCGCGGTCCCACTGCCGGCGCACATAAGCGGCCAGTCGCGCGGGAACTTGATCGCCATTGGCGACCAGGCGGTTGAGCATGATCGCCAGGTCCGTGTCGGCAATGCTCCAGTCACCGAACAGATTCTCCGCGCCTCCCTCCAACAACCGATCGGCGACAAAGAACAGCCTGTCTACGGCCGCCAGGGCTTCCTCGGACAGTGGGTTATCTTTTTTACCGAAGTAAATAAGATCCGCCGGACGCTCTTTGCGAATGACCAACAGATCGCTGCGCAACCAGGCTTGCAGTTGACGGGCGCGGGCACGCTGCTTGATGTCCAGCGGTAATAGTCTTTTATGACCGGGAGAGAGTTCATCGAGATACTCAGCGATGGCCGATGATTCCGACAATGTAAAATCATCATGAACTAATGTTGGAACTTTGCACGTTAACGACACATCGCGATAAGGCGCTAGATAGTTATCACGCCCTTTCAAATTCACCGTAACCAGATCAAACGAAAGTTGCTTCTCCTTCAGCGCAACAAACGCCGACATCGCAAACGCACTGACAAAATCCACACCGACATAGAGTTTAAGTTTCGTGCTTTCCATAGACCACTCCATTTCATTAACTGCACTGGTTAACAGGCATTGAAGTGATCGTAATTAGTTGGCTGGAAGCTGAATAGATACAGAAATTGCCTGTTTCTATCGATACAGAAAGTACCCACAGGCAAACCGACAGACAGGTCGGGAGCGCTCCACAGAAATGAAAAAAGGGAGTCCGCGGACGCCGACTCCCTTGGGCAAAACGAAGGACATTACGCTTGAGTGATCAGCCCGTGGCTGTCGGCAAAGTTCGAAAGTAGCGCCATTTGCGGCATGTTGCTCATGTTCAACATCGCCAGCGGCTCGACGGCGCTGGTGTTGACGAACCCGTGTTTCGTCCAGGCCGGCACCAAAAGGACGTCGCCAAGGCTGACGGTCACTTCATCAGCATCGCCCAGGGTCAAGGCACCGCAGCCGGACTGAATGACGAACAGGTGCCACCAGGAATGCACGTGCCCGTTCAGCACAGCGCCCGGTTTCAACCATTGCATGGCCATGGCCATTCCCGGTGTCACTTCGCACCCCTTGATGCTTTTGTCGTGGGCCAGGGCGACGATATCCACCTCACTGCCCTCGAGGGTTTGACGCATATCCGCTAGTTCAGCACCTTTCCACACCCGAGGACTGGCGGTTTGATAGTGCAAACTTTTACGAAATTCATCATATGAAAAAAACGCACCTTGAAAGTTATCCATTCGCACGCTCCGCGTTGTTCTTCCCACTTAAGCGCCGAACCTTAGGTTAACCATTCGGCACTGTAAAGCCGTGCGAATTTATTTATAACACCGAAGGCCGCAAGGCCACGATCATGTCCACTTCTATCGCAGCGTTTTTTGGCAGTTGATAAACCCCCACCGTTGTTCGCGTATGTTTACCGGCATCGCCCAGCACATGACTGAAGACATCCGAAGCCCCATTCGCGACTTCACTGAGATCGACAAAGTCTGCCGTTGATTTCACATAAACAGTGACCCGTATCAACGATTTTATTTTATCCAGTGAGCCGATGGCATCCACGATCAATGCCAGCCCGCGCATGGCGCTGATACTGGCTGCCGCTTGCGCATCGGACAGACTGAGCTCCTGCCCCACTCGGCCGGGGTACTGGATTTTGCCGTTCATGCGCGGCACCAGCCCACTGACGTATAGCTCATCGTGGTGCCGAATCAGCGGCGCGTAATGCCCGCCCGCCGTGTTTTCACCGTAGATGTCGTAGCCGAGTTCTTTTGCCAGCATGATGAAGCGCTCATCACAGCTCATTTGCTCAATCATTTATCCAGCCCTCTTAATCAATACTGCAAAAAACATTGATCCCGGTGACTCAACCCACGGCTCTCGCCGGGGCGGCCAGGCAGGCCACTTCGACGCGAGACTCGATCGCCTCGGCCAGGCGCAGCAGGTTGTCGCTGAGCTGCCCGTAGTCCTCGCAGAACAGCACGATGTGGCCGATGAACGAGGTGTTGTCTTGCACCAGCGCCGTGACCGAATCACCGACGCGCTTGGCATATACCGCTTCCACCAGTTCGATGTTCAGTTCCCGGGCCAGCGACTCGATGTCCGGTGCGCCGCGCAATAGGCCCCCCGCCGGGGCTCTGAGCAAACGGATGCCGCAATAGCCCCTTGCGACAGGATCGAGATGCTCGGTCTTGCCTTCCACCGCCCACCTGACCCAGCGCTCCCACGGATCGAAATCGACAAATGCCAGACGGGCCAGATCCCAGATGTGCATGCCCCCAGGGCGCATGTTGGTTTCCACCGCCGAGGTCAGGCCATCGCGGCGCAGGAAAATTTCGTTGTGATAGGCGCCGTTATCCAGCGAGACCAACCCGGACATGTGCCGACCGGCAGCCGACAATCGAGCCTGGACGTCCGCGGCCAATGGCGCGGGTACCACTTGCTGGATTTCCGCGCGATAGGCGCCTTCAGTGGTGGTTTTCTCGGTGACCCACGTGCTGCCGGCGACGTAATCCCAACTGTATTCCCGTGCGTTCTGGATCAGTTCTTCAAGGACGATGCCGCCATCGCGATACGGCTTGAGCGCCTGCCAGGCTTCATCGCATTCCGAGGGATGATGGATCACCCTGCAACCTCTGCTCGCGCCTTCGCAGGCCGGTTTGATGAAGGCTCTGCCACCCAGTTCGACGACTCGCTGGCGCAGTTCGCAGAGGCTCTCGATGCGTGTGGAAAAGACCGGGCGATAGTCATCCGGCGACGTGTCGGCAGTCGCCTCCAGCCGGCGAAAAATCTGCTTGTCCAACCCGGCCCGCGCCTCGCCCGGCGCAATGCCCGGCAGGCCGTAATGCGTGGCGAGCGCCGCGCCGAGCAGCACGCCACGGTCGGAAAACGGTAGCACTCCGATCAGCTTCCAGCTGTCGGCATTCAGGCAACCCGCCACCAGTTCCAGGGAGGCAGCAACGTCTTGCGCTGCCAGCGAGGTGCTGCACACGTGGTCCGCTACCTGATCGTCACCGGGCTGAATCTTCTCGACCAGCAGGATCAGGCGGGCGTTGTAGAGCTCCTTGCAGAGATCGCGCAATTTATGGATATCGTGTACCCGATTGCCGTTGTACCCAACCACTACTACGCAAGATGTCGTATTCATGAAGCACCCGACCTATGAAGAGAAAACTGAAAACCGATGGCTCATTCGTGCAACGAAGCGTTGGATTTACGGTTGAGCCAGTACCAGGCCAGAATCCCGCCCGCGCCAATGGCAGCCAGCACCAGAGCGTTGTAGGGCGGCGGCGCGACCCGCATGATCAGCACCGTCAGCCCGGCACCGACGCCAAGGGAGACTTCCTTGACGAACATGTTGTTTTGTTTGACCGAGAAGTAATCGAGGTAGCTGAACGCGCACTCGGCGAGGGACAGCAGCGCCACCCAGATCAGCGCACCGGCGAGGGTTTCGACGTGGAAGGCCGCCGGGGACGAGAGCACCGCAAATCCGCCGATGATGATCCCGATCACGGCGACCACCTTGAAGCGCCCGGTGCACTCGATCAGTTTCATCACCGGCACTTGGGCGAACACCACCACGGCACTGTTGAGGATCAGCATCAAGCCATACCAGGCCGGCAGTTCACCGGTTTGGAGGAGGATGGCTTGCGGCAGGATCGAGAACACGCCAAATAACTTGATGCCCATGATGATGCCCGCGATCACCCACGGCAGTTTGTTGCGCCAGCCACTGCCGTCCCGGGTTGCCGGGCTGGCTACCACCGGTTGTGTGGTGAATGTCGCGCCCATGGCGATGGGCAGGCACAGCAGGACGAAACTGGCGGCACCGAGGAAGAACATCGTCGGGGTCAGCAGCGGCGATAGCAGGATCAAACCGGCCACCAGGCTGCCCATGTTCATTGCCACCCGGTTGTAGGCCGCGCCCTCTTTGGTCTGGGCCGCTTCGCTCTTGATCAGGTAACCGGCAATCGCAATGCCGTAGGCGAACAACGCGGCGGCGAACATCACCATGCCCTGGTTGCTGGTGACCGCGAGCAATACCAGCCCGAGCGCCGCGCACAGCAGCGTGACGCTCAGGGAACGCCGGCCCAACACCAACAAAGTCAGTGGCAACAGCAACAACAAGGCCCGATAACCGAGGGCGAGGATGCTGTTGGTGGCGGTATCGAGCCAGACGTTGGCCTTGCCCAGTACCGCGAACAGCGACACGGCGGTAATGATCCGGATCGTGAACAGGCGGATGTTGATTACCGGCTTGGCCAGGGCGACCGTTGTCTCGACACTCATGCAACACCTCTTGAACCGTGCGATTGCGCGAACGCCAGCCGCGCGCGCGCAGAAAAGTCTGTAAGTTGATGGTAGAGAGAGAGGCTTGTTCTGATCAGAGCAAGTTCGTATAGAATCAAACGAACTTTACTGCTGGAGAGACCAGTAAAATGCAGGCTCAGCGAGCAGTGATCGCCGCCATCGAGTTCCAGCCTGGAGTGCCGCTGGTCCAGCAGATCGTCGATCAGTTGTCTGTAGCGATCAGCCAGGGCGGCTTGCCTCACGGGGCCAAACTGCCACCGATTCGCGAACTCTCCGACTTGATGAACGTGGGCAAATCGACGGTGGTCGACGCTCTGGACCGCTTGCGGGCCAAGGGCCTGGTGGTTTCACGCCAGGGTTCGGGGCATTACGTGCACCGCGCCAGCGCCACGAGCCCGACTAACGCAGCTCCGGACCTGCAGCCTCAAGACACCCTCAGCGTGGTCCGCCGCGCCCTGTTGCTGGACAACGGCGCACTGCGCCCCGGCTGCGGATTCCTGCCGACCTCGTGGCTGCCGGCTGACGAATTGCTCAAAGCGGTGCGCGGCACCTTGCGCGCGACAAGTCTGCGGATGGGCGAATACGGTGTCGCGGGGGGGTACCTGCCACTGCGTCAGGCATTGCGGGTGAAACTGTCGACCTTCGGTATTGAAGTCCCGGTGGACCAGATCATCACCACCGCCAACACCATGCAGGCCATCGACCTGCTGATGCGACTGTTGATCAAGCCCGGCGACACGGTGCTGCTCGATGATCCGTGCTACTTCAACATGCACGCCAATCTGGCGCTGCACGGCGCGAAGGTGATTACCATCGCCCGGGACTGCGACGGCATGGATCTGGAGGCGTTCGAGCAGTTGTTGATTGCTCACAAGCCCGTGCTCTACATGACCAACAGCACATTGCATAACCCGACCGGGCACTCGTTCTCCCCGGCGCAGGTGTATCGCTTGCTGGAGCTGAGCCACCGGTACGGTTTCCATATCCTCGAAGACGACTTGTACTGCGACATTCAACAACGCCGCACGCCGCGTCTGGCGGCGAGCGGGTTGGACAATGTCAGTTACATCTCCGGTTTCTCCAAGACACTGACCGCCAACAGTCGCGTCAGTTATGCGGTGTTGTCACCGCAACTGGCGGCGCGGCTGGTCGCCCTGAAAATGGCCTGCGGCGGTGTGACCTCGGAGCTGGCGGAGCAGATTACGTGCACCATGCTCAGTGACGGCAGCTACACCAAACATGCGCGGCGCACGGTGGATCGGCTGTATGAGTCGAGCAGTCGGGTGGCGCGCTGGCTGGAAGAGGCTGGGTGTTCGGTGTCCTCGCTGCCGGGTGAAGGGCTGTTTATCTGGACGAGATTGCCAGAGGGATTGCACGCTGAAACCCTGGCCAGAAAAGGCCTGGAAAATAACCTGGTGCTGGCTCCCGGCACCCTACTCAGCAAAGCGCACGATGCCAGTCACTTCCTGCGTTTCAATGTGGCGCACAGCGATAGCCTGCAGGTTCGCGAACGGTTCTTCCGATTGCTCGACAACTAAGCACACCGATCCCTGTAGCAGCTGCCGAAGGCTGCGTTCGGCTGCGCAGCAGTCGTAAAACAACACTGCTATCTTTCAGTCAAACCGTGTCGCCCGAATTGGCGACTGCTGCGCAGCCGAACGCAGCCTTCGGCAGCTACTACATGGATCGCGTTCGGCGAGGCATCCCGGTGCGGCCATTGCTCGCAGGCCCGCTCCCACAGGGAAGCAGCGTCGTACTCTAAATTTGCGGCAACACCGATCCACTGTGGGAGCGAGCCTGCTCGCGAAGAGGCCGTCACATCCAGCATCAATGTTGCCTGACACACCGCTTTCGCGAGCAAGCGCGCTCCCACAGGGATTGCAGTGTCCAAATGCATGCCGCTGACCTCCCCGGCCAGCAGATCGCTACGATTGTGCAATCCGGTATCCACACGCTAACTTCGCCCCGTCGCTGCCAATTCAGCGACCGGGCCTGATAACCCGGGTAACATATAGGCGCCTCAGCGCCCCTCACGATTGTCGGCGTTTTTTTATGCCTGCAAAATCGTGCAATGGCGGCTGTGCGCGGGAGACCTTCGGGTCTGCCGGGTGCCTATGACCGGTTTATCAGCCTGTGCACAGCTGCCACCCATTCGCCTGATAACGAATGTGGCAGCTCTACTGATCCATAGGAGTTGCTAATGAACGCTACTAATCCATCTGCTTTATCGGTCATCCCTCACCACCGCGCAACCAACGGAAGGTGAACCCCAATGACCAACCCCAAGGACCTGAAAACCATCGGCCTCACCCCCTTCTCCTATCACGCCAACGAGCCACTGTTCCGCATCAACGCAGGGGTCCCGATTATCGCCGCTCTGTCCCACGCCTCTGACCTGCTCCACGTCGCCAAACTACTCGCCACCGATGCAGCCATGGTGCGCGACAGCGATCGACACGCCTGGGCCTCGCACTTCCTGCAGGAGATGAGCAAAGCAGTGATCGATGATGTGGTGAAAGTACTCGAAGCACCGTGTAACAACCGTATTTGAATGAAAAAGCCCCGTTTCTCTCGAAACTCGGGGCTCTTTATTCCGTTTTACAGGCTCAAAAAGACATCTACCTACTTATATGCAGTTATAGCCTTTTCTCACTATAACTATTTATAACTTCCTATTGCCCGATACACCGCGGCGCGGCCTTCGCGAGCAAGCCCGCTCCCACACTTGATCGGCGTTGCCAGCACTTTTGTGACCGACGCCAATCAAGTGTGGGAGCGGGCTTGCTCGCGAAAGGGGCGACTCGGCCCACCAGAAAACACCCAACAAAAAGCCCCGCGCTTCTCTCAAAGGCGGGGCTTTTTTTGCATCGTCCGACGCTTAAGGCGCGTAAGTCAGCAACAACTCACTCGGCACTTTGAAGTCCAGGGACATCATCACGCTCAACGCGGTAATGGTGAAGATCGAGAACACGAACAGCTTGCGTGCCCAGACCGTGTCATCCACTGCCTTGTAGCCGGTCCAGGCCATGTACAACCAGTACATGCCCATGGCCGCGGCGACGGCGAGGTAGCTCATGCCGGCGTAGCCGCTGAAGGTCAGCATCAAGGTCGCCACGAGGAACGCCAGGATGTAGAGCAGGATGTGCTTCTTGGCCACTTCGATTCCGCGCTTCACGGGCAACACCGGGATCGATGCGGCCAGGTAATCGTTGAAGCGGAAAATCGCGATGGCGTAGGAATGCGGCATCTGCCACAGGCTGAACATCACCAGCAACGTCAGTGCGGCCATATCGAAGCTGTTGGTGACCGCCACGTAGCCGATCACCGGCGGCATCGCGCCCGACAGACTGCCCACCAGCGTGCCGTGAACCGACTTGCGCTTGAGGTACAGGCTGTAGAAGCCGACGTAGATGACAAAACCGATCACCGCGAACAGTGCGGCCAGCGGGTTGGCCACCTTGTACAACAAGGCAACGCCGGCAACACCGAGGACGGTCGCGTACACCAGCGCCAGTTTCAGGGAGATCAAGCCCTGGACCAGCACCCGGTTTTTTGTGCGTTCCATCTTCAGGTCGATGTCGCGGTCGATGCAGTTGTTGAACACGCAACCAGAGGCGACGACCAGGGACGTGCCGATCATCGCAGCCAGGAAAATGGCCAGATCGACATGCCCTTTCGAGGCCAGGAAAAATCCGCCTGCCACAGAAAGCACGTTACCGAAAATGATCCCCGGTTTGGTGATTTGGATAAAGTGCTTAAAGGACATCCGGACTTTCCTCAGTGCGCCATCATGACGGTGTGGATGCTGAACATGATCCACAGCGACAAGCCAACCAACAGGACGATGACCAGTGCCGCGAAGATAAACGCGATCACGTTGTTACGCTGGGCAGCGGAACGGTCCAGGTGGAGGAAGTACACCAGGTGAACGAGCACCTGGATGACTGCGAAGGCCAATACGATCCACAGCGTCCAGACTTTCGGCAGCGATGGGTACATCACCAGGCCGAAAGGAATGATCGTCAGGATCACCGACAGGATGAAACCGATGGCATAGGACTTGACGCTGCCGTGGCTGTCGTCGTGACTGTCGTGGCCATGGTGTGAGTGAGCTGCATTAGCCATTACAGAGTCCCCATCAGGTAAACAACGGTGAATACGCAGATCCACACCACGTCCAGGAAGTGCCAGAACAGGCTCAGGCAGCTCAGGCGGGTCTTGTTGGTCGACGTCAGGCCATGTTTGTTGACCTGATACATCATGATCGCCATCCAGATCAGACCGCTGGTTACGTGCACACCGTGGGTACCGACCAGGGTGAAGAACCCGGACAGGAAACCGCTGCGGTTAGGACCGTAGCCTTCGGAAATCAATGCGTGGAACTCGTTGATCTCCATGCCGATGAAGCCCAGGCCGAACAGGAAGGTAATCGCCAACCAGCCCAATACAGCCTTCTTGTTGCCCTTGAACAACGCCAGCATGGCGAAGCCGTAGGTAATCGAGCTGAGCAACAGGCAGGCGGTTTCGCCCAACACGTAAGGCAGTTCGAAGATGTCGTGGCCCGACGGGCCACCCGCTACGTTGTTAACCAGTACCGCGTACACCGCGAAGATCGACGCAAACAAAATGCAGTCGGTCATCAGGTAGAGCCAGAAACCGAATACGGTCATCTCGCCCGAGTCGTGGTGATGGTCATCATGCCCATGTCCATCGACATGGGTGTGTCCAGCATTGGTCACTAAGTTCGACATGGTTTAAGCCTGTTCCAACGAGGTTTCAACACGGGTGGCGGTGGCCGGAATTGCTTTGGCCGCTACCAGACGCTTGTGCTGCTCGGCTTCGATGCGCTCGATCACGTCGACCGGCACCATATAGCCCTGGTCATCACGGGCAGCATGGATAACGAAGTAGATCACGGTACCGGCGAGGCCGAAGATGGCCATCCACCAGATGTGCCAGATCATCGCGAAACCGAACACGGTCAACAGAGCACCCATGACCAGGCCGGTCGCGGTGTTGTTTGGCATGTGGATCGGCTCGTACCTGGCTGGCGCCCGGTACGCAGTACCGTTTTCCTTGGCTTCGGTGAACGGGTCGATACCTTCGGCTTTCGGCAGTACGGCAAAGTTGTAGAACGGTGGTGGCGAGGAGGTCGACCACTCCAGCGTGTGGGCATTCCACGGGTCGCCGGCTTCGCACATGTTCTCTGGCTTTTTGCGGTCACGCACACTGACGTACAGCTGGATCAACTGGCAGGCAATACCGACCGCGATCAGGATCGCACCGAACATTGCAACGTGCAGGTACGGGGTCCACTCAGGGTTGGTGGTGCTGTTCAGACGACGGGTCATGCCCATGAAGCCCAGTACATAGAGCGGCATGAATGCGACGAAGAAGCCGGTGATCCAGAACCAGAACGCTGCCTTGCCCCAACCTTCGTGCAGCTTGAAGCCGAACGCTTTAGGGAAGTAGAAGCTGAAGCCTGCGATGTAGCCGAAGACCGCGCCGCCGATGATCACGTTGTGGAAGTGAGCGATCACGAACAGGCTGTTGTGCAGAACGAAGTCCGCACCCGGAATGGCCAGCAATACGCCGGTCATGCCGCCGATAGCGAAGGTCACCATGAAGCCCAGGGTCCATAGAACCTGGCTGGTCATGCGCAGACGGCCCTGATAGATGGTGAACAGCCAGTTGAATAGCTTCACCCCTGTCGGAATCGAAATCAGCATCGTCGCCAGGCCGAAGAAGGCGTTGACGTTGGCACCCGACCCCATGGTGAAGAAGTGGTGCAGCCAGACCATGAAGCCCAGGATCGAGATCGCGCCGCTGGCGTAGACCATCGAGTGGTGGCCGAACAGACGCTTGCCGGAGAAGGTCGAGATGACTTCGGAGAAGATCCCGAACGCCGGCAGAATCAGGATGTAAACCTCGGGGTGACCCCAGGCCCAGAACATATTGACGTACATCATCGGATTGCCACCAAGTTCATTGGTGAAAATGTGGAAATCCATGTAACGGTCAAGCGTCAGCAATGCCAGGGTAGCGGTCAGGATCGGGAAGGAAGCGACGATCAGAACGTTGGCCCAGGTGCAGGTCCAGGTGAAGATTGGCATGTCCATCAGTTTCATGCCCGGGGTACGCATTTTCAGCACGGTGGCCAGGAAGTTGACCCCCGTCAGCGTTGTCCCTAGACCCGATAGCTGTAGCGCCCAGATGTAGTAGTCCACACCCACGCCCGGGCTGTAGCCCAGTTCCGACAGCGGTGGATACGCAACCCAACCGGTACGGGCGAATTCGCCGACACCCAGGGACACGTTGACCAACACAACGCCGGACACCAGCAGCCAGAAGCTCAGGGAGTTCAGGAACGGGTAGGCAACGTCACGGGCGCCGATCTGCAGCGGCACTGCAAGGTTCATCAGGCCGGTGAAGAATGGCATCGCCATGAAGATGATCATGATCACACCGTGAGCGGTGAAGATCTGGTCATAGTGTTCAGGTGGCAGGTAGCCAGGCGAACCTTCGGTGGCCAGGGCCAACTGGGAACGCATCATGATGGCGTCGGCAAAACCACGCAGCAGCATGACCATGGCAACGATGATGTACATCACGCCGATTTTCTTGTGGTCGACCGACGTCAGCCACTCGGTCCACAAGTAGGTCCACTTCTTGAAATAGGTGATTGCAGCGAACACCGCCAGACCACCGAGCGCGATCATGGCGATGGTAATCATCACAATCGGCTCGTGGAACGGAATCGCTTCCCAACTTAATTTACCAAACATCGTTTACTCCTCTGCCCCGGCAGCTGAATGCGAACTCATGTCCATCCCTTCCATGGCGGCCATTTCGTGCTCTTTCTTCTCGTGGTGCATTGGCTTGCCCGGTTGCATGCCTTCGTACTTGTCGACGATGGTCTGGAACAGGTTCGGCGTGAACGAGGAGTAGAGCTCTACTGGATTGTTCTGGCTTGGTTTGGAAAGGGCTTCGTATTCAGCTTTTTCAAGCTGTTTAGGTGCCTTCTTGACATCACTGACCCAGGCATCGAAATCCGCCTGAGAAGTGGAGATAGCTTTGAACTTCATGCCGGTGAAACCTGCGCCGCTGTAGTTGGCGGAGATACCGTCCATTTCAGCGTTCTTGTTGGCAATCAGGTGCAGCTTGGTTTCCATGCCGGCCATTGCGTAGATCTGGCCGCCCAGCCCCGGGATGAAGAACGAGTTCATCACGGTGTCGGAAGTAATTTTGAAGTTGATTGGCGTGTTGGCCGGGAACACGAGCTTGTTGACCGTGGCGATGCCTTGTTCCGGGTAGATGAACAGCCACTTCCAGTCCATCGCGACCACTTCAACGGTGATCGGCTTGACGTCGGATTCCAGCGGACGATACGGGTCAAGCGCGTGGGTCGACTTGTAGGTGACGTAACCCAGGGCAATGATGATCAGGATTGGAACAGCCCACACCGCGACTTCGATCTTGGTGGAGTGGGACCACTTCGGCGTGTAGGTGGCGCTCGTGTTGGACGCACGATATTTCCACGCAAACAGGAAGGTCATGACGATGACTGGCACGACGACCAACAGCATCAGCAGCGTTGCGGTGATGATCAGGTTTCGTTCATCCAGGCCCACCTGGCCCGTGGGATCAAGCAAGGTCATGTTGCAGCCTCCCAGCAACAATGTGCCGAGCAGCGGCAATAAGCCTAGTAATCTGGGGTACCTGTTTTTACTCATCTCACGACCTCTAAAGCAGCTTGCGCAATGCAGTTGGGTTTTGATCGCCAACACTTCACCCTGCCAAGGGTTGGCATTTTTCTTGGATTGAATAAGGGCTGCCCGTCGCGCGTCAGACGCTGTTCGACAAATCCTGGGCCAGCGTTAAGTACTTATTCGAATTCGTGGTCAAAGGCCTTGTTACAGACCAATTCCATTTGGTGCGGATAGTCGGAAGGCTCCGACACCAGGGAGTCGCATGAAGCCAACCGGCCTCTCGACACCCTATTGCTGCTCATGCACCTGAGTCAGGATGAGCAGTGCCGGGTATTCGGTGCGGGCGATTGTAGATATGTAGCGATTCATAAACCATGTCTCATCCCGAAATAATTTTTATCCATTCCAGCAACAATCATTAACGGGTTTCGCAAAAGTCCGGCATCTTATCGAAATTGATTCGCAACAAAAACACCAAAATAAGTAGGGCTACCTCGCCCAGTTCAGACAGTATCGACGGCGCTTCGGCCTCCCTCGACCCTGGCCGAGCCCCCATATGGCAAGGGTTCTGGCAATTCGCCAGGGCCTGTTAAAACTGCCTGTTCCGGTTTTCCAGGGCAGAAGGACTCAGTCGCTTGAAAAGACCAATTTCATTGCGTAATCGGGTACCAATGCACCACCTCGAAATGCCTTGCGACACTCCTACTGTGACAACGTGTCGCACATGTGCCACACCCTTGGTTGTCGCGCATCACGGTGTATTGACCTGGCCTCTGAAATGCAAAAACGCCCCGGCCCTCTCATCGAGGACCGGGGCGTTTTTTTGGGTAACGCAACGGTGCAGCGGATAGCCTCAGAGCAGCGCTTTACGGTTACGCGAAGTGAGCAGCGGCACCAGTATCACGACCAGCACAAAGGCGACCAGCGCCCACTGGGCGAGGGACAGACCGAGAATCGGCGGATACGGTGTGGAGCAGAAACCGTCCACCTGGAAACCCAGCGGAAAGATCTTCGCCAAAGGCAAACCATCGACAATCGGCTGCAGCACATCAATGCCGCAGCTAACCTCAGGGTAGAACTGCGTATAGACGTGATGCCCGGCCACCGCAACGCCGGCCAGGGCGCTGATCACCACCAGGGTTTCAAAAACCGTGATACTGCGACGGGTACGCATGGCGGCACCGATGAAGGCAAAGAGCGCGATCAGCAGCAACGCATAACGCTGCAGGATGCACAGCGGGCATGGCGCCTCACCCAGAACCACTTGCATGTACAGCGCGCCGCCGATCAGCGCCAGGCAAATGATGCCCAGCAACACCAGGTAGCGTCGCTCACGTCCCAACCGCATTGTTTCCTCGCTCATCGCGTTTCCCTTCCAGATATCGATTGTCCCGAAGTCTACACGCTGGCCCCGAGCTTTGAGAGCCCGGAGCACGTGGATAGATTGGGGGAAATAAACGATAAGCCGGTTAAGAAGGGATTAACGTCAGGTCGATCAGTCGCCGTAGATATCAGACTTGAAGTACTTGCCTGAGATCTTCTGGTATTCGCCATTGGCGCGAATGCCGTCGATGGCAGTGTTCAGCTCGGTGACCAACTCAGCGTTGCCCTTGCGCACTGCAATCCCGGCGCCCTCGCCCACGTATTTCGGATCCTTGAGCTCTGGCCCGACAAACGCATAGCCTTTGCCACGAGGCATCGACAAGAAGTCATTCAGCGGGATGGTATCGGCAAAAATGGCATCGAGGCGACCGGCCGCCAGGTCCATGTAGATCTCTTCGTTGTTGCCGTAACGCTTGACGTTGATGCCCTTGGGTTCAAAAACCTCAGTGGCGTAGCGATCAGTGGTGGTTGCGCGCTGCACCCCGACAGTCTTGCCCTTGAGGCTGGCGTACTGGTCATCCACGACTGCGCCGTCCTTCATCACCAGGCGCGATGAGGTGAAGTAGTACTTGTGAGTGAAGTCCACCGACTTCTTGCGGTCTTCATTGATGGTCATGGACGACAGCGCCATGTCGATTTTCTTCACTTTCAGGGAAGGAATCAGACCGTCGAACTCACCTTCGACCCAGACGCACTTGGCCTTCATCTGCGCACACAGGGCATTGCCGATGTCGTAGTCGAAACCAACAATCTCGCCTTGATCGGTTTTGGACGCGAACGGCGGATAAGCCGCTTCGATCCCGATGCGCAAGGTTTTTTCGGCGGCGAACAGGCTGCTGCACGCCAACAGGCTCAGGGCCAGACCGGTGATGAGGGGGAATTTCTTCATGTTCATTTTCTCGCGGTTTGTTGTTGGTTTGGCAAGACAGAAGAAAAAGCTGAAGCGGAGAAGACTTTTTTGTACTTGGAATTCCATACTGGACTTTTATGTATTGGCCGTCAATTGGGGCAAATGAAGTTATGCCGGCCGATGGCCGGGAGGGGAGTCGGTGGGATTTTTGGTGTTGCGGATGGCCCCATCGCGAGCAGGTTCGCTCCCACAGGGATTTACACCGTCCATGTGGGAGCGAGCTTGCTCGCGATGGGGCCAAAGCAGCTAACCAAGAAACAACAGGCTGCAAGCTACTTCCAGCGATCCGCCGCCGCATGATCGCTGTCACGCCCTTCAACCCAACGCGGTCCATCACTGGTGTTTTCTTTCTTCCAGAACGGCGCACGGGTTTTCAGGTAATCCATGACAAAGGCACAGGCGTCGAACGCCGCCTGGCGGTGGGCGCTGGCGGCGCCGACGAAGACAATCGGCTCGCCCGGCTCAAGGGCGCCGATGCGATGCAGCACTTCAAGCTTGAGCAGCGGCCAGCGCTGCTCGGCCTCGCTGGCAATCTTGCCAAGGGCTTTTTCAGTCATGCCCGGATAGTGCTCCAGGAACATCCCGGCAACGTCGAGACCGTCATTGAAGTCGCGCACGTAGCCAACAAAACTCACCACCGCGCCGACGCCCACATTGGCAGCGTGCATGGCGTTGACTTCAGCACCCGGATCGAACGCCATGGACTGCACGCGAATCGCCATGGCTCAGCCCCCGGTTACGGTCGGAAAAAACGCCACTTCATCGCCTTCGACCACTGGCTCGTCGAGCTGGCAGAGGTCTTCGTTGCGCGCGCACATCAGGTTCTGCTCACGCAACACCTCGCTGCCGTCGCGCTGTGCCAGCAACGCACGCACGTCGTCGACGGTGGCGAAGTCGCCTTCGACCTTCACCGAGTCCACACCCAGCGCTTCACGGTAACGGGCAAAAAATTTCACGGTGACGTTCATGGCTGATCCGCCAGGAAATGGCCGCTCTTGCCGCCGACTTTCTCCAGCAGGCGCACGCTTTCGATGGTCATGCCACGATCAACGGCCTTGCACATGTCATAGATAGTCAGCGCGGCGACACTGGCGGCGGTCAACGCCTCCATCTCGACGCCGGTCTGTCCGGACAACTTGCAACGCGCGACGATGCGCACGGTGTCGTCGCCTTCGGCACTCAGCTCGACTTTGACCCCGGTGAGCATCAGCGGATGGCACAACGGAATCAGGTCGCTGGTTTTCTTCGCGGCCTGGATGCCGGCGATCCGTGCCACGGCGAACACATCACCCTTGGGGTGGCCGCCGCTGACGATCATCTGCAGGGTTTCGGGCAGCATGCGCACTAACGCTTGGGCCGTCGCCTCACGGAACGTCACGGCTTTTTCGGTGACGTCGACCATGTTGGCGCGACCTTGAGAATCGAGATGAGTCAGCACAGGTTTACTCCTGATCAGGAGTCCCGATTGTAAACCTGCGGGTCAATTTTTCGCACGTTTGATTGCTATGTCTTTGTAGGAGCGAGGCTTGCCCGCGAATGCGGCGCGTCAGGCAGATTGATGTTGGATGTGCAGCCGTCTTCGCGGGCAAGCCTCGCTCCTACAGGGGTTTTGTGTCGGGCATAAAAAACCGGGCGGCTTTCAGGCCGCCCGGTTTTGGTGAGGCGTTTACAAATGCGATTCGGCGTATTCGGCCAGAATCGAACGTGGCACCCCTTGCAGGGTGATGTGGACACCGTTCGGGAAGTCTTTGAAGCGTTCGGTCAGGTACGTCAGCCCGGAGCTGGTCGCGGACAGGTAAGGGGTGTCGATTTGCGCCAGGTTGCCCAGGCACACCACTTTGGAACCGGCACCGGCACGGGTGATGATGGTTTTCATCTGGTGCGGCGTGAGGTTCTGGCATTCATCGATCAGGATCAGGCTCTGCTGGAAGCTGCGCCCCCTGATGTAGTTGAGGGATTTGAACTGCAACGGCACCTTGCTAAGGATGTAGTCGACACTGCCATGGGTGTTTTCGTCATCCATGTGCAAGGCTTCGAGGTTGTCGGTGATAGCGCCCAGCCAAGGCTCCATTTTTTCTGCTTCGGTGCCGGGCAGGAAACCGATTTCCTGGTCCAGGCCCTGCACACTGCGAGTAGCGATGATCCGGCGATAACGTTTGCTGACCATGGTCTGCTCGATCGCCGCCGCCAGCGCCAGGATGGTTTTACCGGAACCGGCAGCGCCCGTCAGGTTGACCAGGTGGATGTCTGGATCGAGCAAGGCGTACAGCGCCAGGCTCTGATAGATGTCACGCGGTTTCAGGCCCCAGGCTTCCTGGTGCAACAGGGGCTCCTGATGCAGGTCGAGAATCAACAGTTTGTCGCTCTGGATTTCCTTGATCCAGCCAACGAATCCCTGTTCATCGATGATGAACTCATTGACATGCACCGCCGGCAGGTTGTCGATCAACTGCACCTGGTGCCAGGTGCGGCCATGGTCCTGACGGGTTTCGACATTCCTCACCCGGTCCCAGAAGGAGCCGGTCATGTTGTGATAACCGTTGGGCAGCAGCGAAACGTCATCGACCAGTTGGTCGGTGCTGTAGTCCTCGGCCGCGATCCCGCACGCCCGGGCCTTGAGGCGCATGTTGATGTCTTTGGTGACCAGCACGACGGGCAGCTTTGGTTCGCGCGCGTGCAAGTCAATCAACTGGTTGATGATGATGTTGTCGTTCAGGTGTTCGGGAAGAATGATGTTTGGTTCGGCACGCTTGCTCATCAGAATTGACAGCAAGCCCTTGGGCCCACTTTTGCCACGCTGGATCGGCACACCCAGTTCAACGTCTTCGGGGCTGGCATCGCCCAGCGTCTTGTCGATCAGGCGAATCGCCTGACGGCATTCCGCAGCCACGCTGTGATGCCCGCTCTTGAGCTTGTCCAGCTCTTCAAGCACGGTCATCGGGATCGCGACGTGGTGTTCTTCGAAGTTAAGCAGGGCGTTTGGATCGTGAATCAATACGTTGGTATCGAGTACATAAAGGATTGGCTGGTTGGAGGAAGAACTACGTCCGTGATCATCCATACTCGGTCACCTTTGTGGGAGCCAGTCGACGCAATACCGTTACAGTGCTGCGCCTCGAAGTGGCCACCGAATTCACCTGCGAGGAGTCAAGTGAACTGCACACAAACTGGGTCTTGGGAGACGCCACCTGTGTTGCAGGTTTCGGCGGTCTGTCTTCGTAATACTCCAAAACCCATGACAGAAAAAAGTACTTTGACGTTTTTTTGAAGTTTATTTTTCAGAATGACCAATAGCACTAGGCGGATGGCCATCACCCCGTTAAAGTCGGAAGTCCGCCTGCATCGAAATCCCGCCTGAAATCGCCCCATCCCCAACGTTTGTTGGCTTTCCCCGTTTCAGCGAAACGCATCCTGACAGTCTTCCCATCCGATCCCGCTTGGCGCCGTTTGCGTGATAAGCCAGGGCATCGCCGTTTTCACTGCATCCTGCTTCGCATTGAAGTTGATCACCCCATGGCGCCACAGCAACATCAGGGTCAACACCCGTTGCCCACTCTGTTTGCCTTTGAGCTTGCCCGCACCGTCCTGTGCATCGATATCCCACAGCGCCACTTGCAATCCCTGAGACTTGAAGAAGCCTTCGGCGTCCGAACGGCGCTGGCCATCGGGCGGACGAAACAGCGGGACGTAGTTTTCCGGCAGTTTGCTTTTAACCAGCTCGACGCTGCGTCGCACCGAATCCTGCCAGTCCTGCCAGTGGCTGTGGGAGCGGAACTCCCAACCCTGCACGCCGATGCACTGTTGTGAGTAAGTCGCCTGCAGGCTGGCCACCGAGTGTTCTGCCAGGCGGGCCTGGATGTCCTTGCCCAGGACGAAGAACGTGCCGTTCATGTTCGACTTGCGCAGGTACTCCGCAATCCAGGCCGTGTTGTCCGGCGAGGCATTCGCCGCACTGTCGAAGCTCAGCAAAAACAGCCGGTCATTCATCCCATCGCCATTACGCTCGTAGTCGCCAAAACGATCGACTTCGCTGCTGGTTTGCGGAAACAGCGCCGCTTTGCGCAATTGCTCGTCCAGGTACTGGGCGTGGAACAGCCGGCTCGGCTCGGCCCACTTTATGTAGTAGCTGTCATCGCTGACCTTAAACTTGGCGGCCTGCCCACGCAGGGTCTCCATGTCTTCGACCAGGAAACAGAAAGAAGCATCCTGATCGCAGCTCTGCTGCGCGAAGTTGTAATTGACCAACAGGCGCTGCCACATGCGCTGGCGCAGGTGGTTGATCGACTCCAGATTGATCGTGCGCAAGCCTAACCGCTGGGCCAGGGTCGCTTCGTCCAGGGATTCACTGGCCAGCAGGACACGGGCGAACATGAGTATTTCGGCCCGTGATGCAACGTCGAACAGGGTCGGGCTGCCGAGCTGTTCAGGCCAGGCAGCGCGGTCAAACGTTGCCACATCGTTTGGCGCCGCCAGGGCACCGAAGCTCAACAGCCAGGCCGACAATAGAAAAACGATACGCAAAGGGGCGTCTCCATAACAAAACCCGCGCGGCACTATAGCTGATCGCGCCCACATTCCCGCAGCAGCACCGATCTCCTGTAGGAGCGAGGCTTGCCCGCGAATACGGTGTATCAGTTACCGATGATGTTGACTGACACACCGTATTCGCGGGCAAGCCTCGCTCCTACAAGTGTTGCAGATTGCCGCCGATCATCACCTATGGACTTGATAGCTGGAGTCAACACGGACAACCCCCTAGAATCGCCCCCACGAAAAAAGGAGACGACTTCATGCTGATGGTGATTTCCCCCGCCAAGACCCTCGATTACGAAACACCGCCGGCGATCCAGCGCTTTACCCAACCGCAATACCTCGATCACTCCCAAGAGCTGATCATGCAATTGCGCGATCTGACACCTGCGCAAATCAGTGAATTGATGCACGTCTCCGACAAGATCGGCGGGCTCAATGCCGCGCGTTTCGGTAGCTGGACGCCAGCATTCACCCCGGAAAACGCCAAGCAGGCACTGTTGGCGTTCAAGGGAGACGTGTACACCGGGTTGAACGCTCAGACGTTCAGCGAAGCCGATTTCGACTATGCCCAGCAGCACCTGCGCATGCTGTCCGGCCTGTACGGCCTGTTGCGCCCACTGGACCTGATGCAGCCATATCGACTGGAGATGGGCACTAAACTGTCGAATGCCCGCGGTAAGGACCTGTATGCCTTCTGGGGCACGCGGATCAGCGAATGGCTGAACGAAGCCCTGGTTGATCAAGGGGATGACGTGCTGCTGAACCTGGCGTCCAACGAGTACTTCTCCGCGGTCAAGCGCAACGCCTTGAACGCTCGCATCATTAACACCGAGTTCAAGGACCTGAAGAACGGCCAGTACAAAATCATCAGTTTCTACGCGAAAAAAGCGCGCGGCATGATGAGCCGCTTCGTCATCGAAGAGCGTATCAACGACCCGGCACACCTCAAGCAATTCGATGTACAAGGCTATCGCTACAGCGCCGAACAGTCCAAACCGGACAATTTGGTTTTCCTGCGCGATCACGCCCCCGAGTAACTCGATCGTCGGCGCACGATCTCAAGAAATCGTCGTGCGCCATCGCTTGATTGTCGACCCAATCTCCGCCCTAATCGCCATTTTTATGGCGTCAAATTTCAAGCACTCAATTTCTTAACTTTTGTTTCACTCGACTTCTGTGATTTTTTTCAGTAGTGGCACTGAAAAATTTTATCGGTAGTGGCACAAAACCATCTAATTCGATAATTAGCCTATATATAAAGGGCCAAACGGCAAGTGCTATCAATATGAAAGCAGTGCCATCTTTCTCGATATTTCAAGAAATTTCATAATTCGTGATGGGCGGGCAGGAACTATGTCCAAATGCGTCGCTCATACCATCGGTAACGATTCTCACAGTGCTTGTACGAGATAACTTACGCAGATAAGAGATTCACGCAGCGAAGTTGTCACATTAACTTCAGTTGATTAATCCCTGATTTGGGCAACACATGAAGGACAGGAGATAACGCATTAACACTATCCCCTACAAGGCCAAGGCTGCGCCCCTATAAACGTGCTCATCTGAGCACCCAACCGCTTGATTTACGGGCTTACGGCCTGGCATTGAGCGCGCAAGACCTTTGCACGAACGTCCTCTGACTAGAGGATGCGCTGCATAACAGGGCAAGCCATAACAATAAAGCCTAGTTACGCATACCTTGAGTGCGCTTATTTCGACACTCGGAACTTTGTATGCCTGCACACGGCATTGTGGCGTCTGTCATGCCGCACTTCGTAGTGCACTATGACCGCTGAACACTATTAACTCCAGCCATGTAATGGCTTGATAATCACAGAGGTAAATGCGATGCGCATCAGCATATTTGGTTTGGGTTACGTCGGTGCAGTATGTGCCGGTTGCCTGTCTGCACGGGGCCACGACGTCGTTGGCGTCGATGTTGCCAAAGACAAGATCGATATGATCAATGCCGGCAAATCGCCGATCGTTGAACCGGGTCTGGGCGAACTTCTGCAGAAGGGTATTGAGACCGGCCGTCTGCGCGGTACGACCAACTTCGCCGAGGCGATTCGCGACACCGACTTGTCGATGATCTGCGTCGGTACGCCGAGCAAGAAGAACGGCGACCTGGAACTGAACTACATCGAAGCAGTGTGCCGCGAGATCGGTTTTGTCCTGCGTGACAAGACCTCCCGCCACACCATCGTGGTTCGCAGCACCGTGCTGCCGGGTACCGTCGCCAACGTGGTGATCCCGATCCTCGAAGATTGCTCCGGCAAGAAAGCAGGCGTCGACTTCGGCGTGGCGGTCAACCCGGAGTTCCTGCGTGAAAGTACTGCGATCGCGGATTACGACCTGCCACCGATGACCGTTATCGGCGAGTTCGACAAGGCTAGCGGCGACGTTCTGCAATCACTGTACGAAGAGCTCGACGCACCGATCATCCGCAAGGACATCGCTGTCGCCGAGATGATCAAGTACACCTGCAACGTGTGGCACGCCACCAAGGTGACCTTCGCCAACGAGATCGGCAACATCGCCAAGGCTGTCGGCGTCGATGGTCGCGAAGTGATGGAAGTGGTCTGCCAGGACAAAACCCTGAACCTGTCGCAGTACTACATGCGCCCTGGCTTCGCATTCGGCGGTTCATGCCTGCCCAAAGATGTGCGCGCCCTGACCTTCCGCGCTGGTTCGCTGGACGTCGATGCGCCGCTGCTGAACTCGCTGATGCGCAGTAACGAATCGCAAGTGCAGAACGCCTTCGACATCGTTTCCAGCCACGACAAACGCAAAGTTGCCCTGCTGGGACTGAGCTTCAAGGCCGGCACCGACGACCTGCGCGAAAGCCCGCTGGTTGATCTGGCGGAAATGCTGATCGGCAAGGGTTACGACCTGAGCATCTACGACAGCAACGTCGAATACGCCCGCGTTCACGGTGCGAACAAGGATTACATCGAGTCGAAGATTCCTCACGTCTCGTCCTTGCTCAACGCTGACTTCGACGACGTGATCAACAACTCCGACGTGATCATCCTCGGCAACCGTGACGAGAAATTCCGCGCCCTGGCGCTGGAAGCACCGCACGGCAAGCAAGTGATCGACCTGGTCGGTTTCATGTCCAAAGCCACCAGCGTTACCGGTCGCACCGAAGGCATCTGCTGGTAACACACCGCCCTCTGTAGGAGCCAGGCTTGCCGGCGAACCAGGCGAGGCGATGTTTCAGGCACACCCTTCGCGGGCAAGCCTCGCTCCTACAGCTTTTTTGCCTGCCTTAACCCCATCGGGCCACCCCACAGGCTTGCCCGAGAACGAGACGGATGCAGACTATGCACAGGCTAAAGCACGGCCTACTTCAGGCCGCCGGTTGGCTGTTCTACCTAAGTTTATTGATGGGCATCGCCATGGCGTTGCCTGCGTCCACGTTCGACTCCGAGTCGAAGGACTTCATCTTCCTGATCGGTTTTATCGGGATCTGGCGTTACTCGATGGGTGCCACGCACTTTCTGCGCGGCATGCTGTTTCTGTACGTGGTCTACCCGCACCTGCGGCGCAAAGTGCGCAAGCTGGGCAAAGCGGCAAACCCGTCCCATGTCTATTTGATGGTGACGAGTTTCCGCATCGACGCGCTCACCACCGCGCAGGTGTACAGCTCGGTGATTCGCGAAGCGATCGACTGTGGCCTGCCGACCACCATGGTGTGCTCGATCGTGGAAATGTCCGATGAGCTGCTGGTGAAAAGCCTTTGGGCCCGGATGAATCCACCGGACCGCGTCAAACTCGACTTCGTGCGCATTCCCGGCACCGGTAAACGCGATGGTCTGGCCTACGGTTTCCGCGCCATCTCCCGCCACCTGCCGGACGACCGCGCCGTGGTTGCCGTGATCGATGGCGATACCGTGCTCGCCCCTGGCGTCGTGCTCAAGACCGTGCCGTGGTTCCAGTTGTTCGGCAACGTCGGCGGCCTGACCACCAACGAGTTCTGCGAAGTGCGCGGCGGTTACATCATGAGCGAGTGGCACAAACTGCGATTCGCCCAGCGCCACATCAACATGTGCTCAATGGCCCTGTCCAAGCGCGTGCTGACCATGACCGGTCGGATGTCGGTGTTCCGTGCGACGGTCGTGACCGACCCGGACTTCATCGCCGACGTGGAAAGCGACTCGCTGCAACACTGGCGCCTGGGCCGCTTCAAGTTCCTTACCGGTGATGACAAGTCGAGCTGGTTCAGCCTGATGCGCCTGGGCTACGACACGTTCTACGTGCCGGACGCCGCGATCCACACCGTGGAGCACCCGCCGGAAAAAAGCTTCATCAAGGCCAGTCGCAAACTGATGTTCCGCTGGTACGGCAACAACCTGCGCCAGAACTCCCGCGCCCTGGGCCTGGGGATGAAACGCCTCGGCCTGTTCACCTCGGTGGTGCTGTTCGACCAGCGTGTGTCGATGTGGACGTCGCTACTTGGCCTCACTGTCGCGCTCATCGCCAGCTTCAAGTACGGCACCGCGTTCATCCTGGTTTATCTGCTGTGGATTGGCATCACCCGCCTGATCCTGACGCTGCTGCTGTCTTGCTCCGGCCACCGGATCGGCCCGGCCTACCCGGCGATTCTCTATTACAACCAGATCGTCGGCGCGCTGGTGAAGATCTACGTGTTCTTCCGCCTCGACCAACAATCCTGGACTCGCCAGGACACCAAATTGACCCGTGATCTCGCCAGCTTTCAACGTTGGTTCAACACCTGGTCGTCTCGGACCATGACCTTCTCCGCAGGCAGCATTTTTGTCGCCGTGCTGCTGATGATGGTCTGACCGAACTCGCCTGAATTAACTAGGAAATCGCCCATATGAATACCGCCGTCAACGCCAACGTAGTGCATGAATCAGAAGCCCAGCGCCAACACGCCCGCGTGAAAATCCCGGCCAAACTGCGCTTCTTCGGTCCTGACCGGACCCCGGTTGAAGCTCGAGTGATCGACCTGTCCGCTGGCGGGCTGGCCTTCAATGCCGGTCAGTTGCCCCTCAAGATTGGCGATGTGTACAAGGCCCGCCTGCAATTCGTCATCGATAACCTCGGCCTGGCCATGGACGTGGAGATGCAGGTACGCTCCTTCGATCGCCCGACCGGTCGTGCCGGGTGCCAGTTCCAGAACCTGGAACCACAAGACATCTCGACCCTGCGTCACCTGATCACCTCTCACCTGGCCGGCGACATCGTCAGCATGGGTGAAGTGCTGGCCACGCTGCAGCGCGACAACTTCACCAAGGCACGCAAGGTCAAGGATGGTGGCCACGGCATGTCCCCGTTCGGTCGTCTGCGTGCAGTGACGTTCAGCCTGGCAATTTTCCTCGTCGGTCTTGCGGCGTTCGGTTTCATTTTCAAATCGGTGTACGGCATGTACTTCGTCAGCCACGCACAGGCTGGCCTGGTCACTGTGCCGGGCATGAACATCACCATGCCGCGTGACGGCACCGTGCAGAGCCTGATCAAAGCCGACGGCGTGGCCGCCAAAGGCGCACCGCTGGCGACATTCAGCACCAGCATGCTCGACGTGCTCAAGGGCCATCTGGACGAAGAGCAGCTGCAACCCGCCAAGGTTGAAGAACTGTTCGGCAAGCAAATGACCGGCACCCTGACCTCGCCGTGCGATTGCACCGTGGCGCAACAACTGGTCGCCAACGGTCAGTACGCCAGCAAAGGCGACGTGATCTTCCAACTGGTGCCGCGTAACACCCAAGCCAACGTTGAAGCACGCTTCTCCTATCGCCAGTTCGGCGACGTGCGTCCGGGCAGTCCGGTCCGCTTCCAGATCGCCGGTGAAGACAAATCCCGCACCGGCAAGATCGTCAGCAGCACCAGCCTGAAAAGCGCCGACCTGTCCTCCGACATCCGCGTGTTGATCCAGCCGGACGAGCCACTGGACAGCAAGCTCGCCGGTCGCCCGGTTGAAGTGAACAGTGACCGTGGCCCGAACCTGAACTGGCTGATCGACAAAGCCATGGCTTCCGGACTTTAAGCAGAGGACATGCCCGTGATGACTCCTATCCTCAACACACCGCAAACCCTGTGGGAGCGAGCCTGCTCGCGAAGGGGTCCGCTCGGTTTGTCTGATGCACCGAGCCGCAGCCTTCGCGAGCAGGCTCGCTCCCACATGGGCTCACTGTGTGCAGTAGCTTTGGCCGTCAGCCTGGCCGGTTGCGCCGGCCTGCCCGACCAGCGTCTGGCCAATGAAGCCTTAAAGCGCGGTGACACCGCGCTGGCAGCGCAGAACTACCAGCAACTGGCCGACCTGGGCTACAGCGAAGCACAAGTGGGCCTCGCCGACATCCAGGTCGACAGCCATGACCCGGCGCAGATGAAGCAGGCCGAGGCGACTTACCGCGCGGCTGCCGATGTTTCGCCACGGGCTCAGGCGCGCCTGGGTCGTTTGTTGGTGGCCAAACCCGGCTCCACCGAAGCCGAACAACACGAAGCCGAAGGCCTGTTGAAGAAAGCCTCCATCGCGGGTGAAGGCAACACCCTGATTCCGCTGGCGATGCTGTACCTGCAATACCCTCACAGTTTCCCGAACATCAACGCCCAGCAACAGATCAGCCAATGGCGCGCCGAAGGCAAACCGGAAGCGGGCCTGGCCCAAGTGCTGCTGTATCGCACCCAAGGCACTTACGACCAGCACCTGGACGAAGTGGAAAAGATCTGCAAAGCCGCGCTGAACACCACCGACATCTGCTACGTAGAACTGGCCACGGTCTATCAGAAAAAGGCCCAGCCGGAACAACAGGCCGGGCTGATCAAGCAGATGCAAGCCGCTCACGCCCGTGGCAGCGTTTCCGCTCGGCGGGTGGACAGTGTTGCTCGTGTACTCAGCGATGCAACCCTGGGCAAGACCGACGAAAAAACCGCCCAGTCGTTGCTCGAAGACATCGCCCCCGGCTACCCCGCTTCCTGGGTCAGCCTGGCGCAATTGCTCTACGACTTCCCGGAACTCGGTGACGTCGACACGATGATGAAGTACCTGGACAACGGCCGCGCCGCCGACCAACCCCGCGCCGAACTGTTGCTGGGCAAGCTCTACTACGAAGGTAAATGGGTGCCGGCCGACGCAAAAGTCGCCGAAGAACACTTCCAGAAAGCCGTCGGCAAGGAAGTCGCCGCCGATTATTACCTCGGCCAGATCTATCGCCGGGGTTACCTGGGCAAGGTCTATTCGCAGAAAGCCCTGGATCACCTGCTCAAGGCTGCGCGTAACGGCCAGAACAGTGCCGACTTCGCCATCGCCCAACTGTTTTCCCAAGGCAAGGGCACCAAGCCCGACCCGCTCAATGCTTATGTCTTCAGCCAGCTGGCCAAGGCTCAGGACACCCCGCAAGCCACTGAGCTTGCGCAAACAATCGAAACCCAACTGCCGCCTGCCCAGCTCGCCGAGGCCCAACGCCTGTTGAAACAAGAACAGGCCGTTCGCGCAACCTTGAGCAAGAACACGCTGGAACTGCATGCCCTGCAAGAAGACGGCGAGGAATCCCTATGAAGTTGAATCCATTCGTTAAGGCCGGTATCGGCCTGACATGCGCCCTGCTGTGGTCGTGCCCGACCCTGGCAGCCCTGACCGAAAGCAAGAACTACGGCCTTGACGTGAAAGTCACTGCCCAGTCCGAAGGCGACACAGACCTGGGTACGCAAAGTGGCGGCGACGTCAACGGCATCGGCCTCGACCTGCGTCCCTGGGTCTATGGCGAAAGCGGCGCGTGGAGCGCCTACGCCATGGGGCAGGCCGTGACCGCCACTGACATCATTGAGACAGACACCCTGCAAGGGACCAACGGCGACGGCACCCAGACCACCAACAGCGGTGATCGCCAGACCAAGAGAAACTACCTGGCGATGCGCGAATTCTGGGTCGGCTACAGCGGCCTCACGCCGTACCCCGGCGAGATGCTCAAGCTCGGTCGCCAACGCCTGCGCAACGATGACGGCCAATGGCGCGACACCAACATCGAAGCCCTGAACTGGACCTTCGACACTACCCTGTTGCGCGCCAACGCCGGTGTCGCCGAACGCTTCAGCGAATACCGCACCGACCTGACAGAACTGTCCCCCAAAGACAAAGATCGCCAGCACGCCTATGCGGATGCAGCGTATCAATGGACACCGGGCAACTGGGTCGGCATTCGTGGTCATCACACCCACGATAACGGCAAGCTGGACTACCCAGAGCCGGGCGTGCCTGCCGATACCCTGGACAAGAAACAGAATGGCAACATCAGCTGGATCGGCCTCACCGCCGACAGCGATGCCTATAACTGGCGCAATACCAACACCGTCAATTATTGGGGCAGCGTCACCGGCATGAGCGGCGACATCGACAAGGTCAACCCGCTGAACGCCGACGGCACCGCACCGGCCCAAGCCAAAACCAGTGGCAGCGTCGATGGCTGGGCCACCGACCTGGGCGTGCGCCTGCGCCTTGATCCGCAATGGCAGGTCGGTGCAGCGTATGCCCGTGCCAGCCCCGATTACGAACAGAACGGCCTGGAAAGCAACCGCTCGAACTACACCGGTACTCGTTCGCGGGCGCACCGTTTCGGCGAAGCCTTCCGTGGCGAAATGCAGAACATGCAGAGCGGCACACTGTTCGGTTCCTGGATGCTCAACGACGAATACGACGCCAGCCTGATCTACCACAAATTCTGGCGTGTCGACGGCAACAAGCCTGTCGGCAGCAACGGTATCAATGCCGTTGAGAACAACACCGATGACGCTACCGGTGCGATTCTCTCCAGCACCTCCCTGCCGTTGAATGATGGCACCAAGGACCTCGGCCAGGAAATGGACGTGGTCGTCACCAAGTACTTCAAGCAAGGCCTGCTGCCTGCATCCATGAGCCAATCGATCGATGAGCCTTCGGCCCTGGTGCGTTTGCGTGGCGGTGTGTTCAAGCCCGGCGATGCCTACGGAAAAGGCGTCGACTCGTACATGCACCGCGCGTTTATCGACGTGATCTGGCGCTTCTGATGCGAACCGCGAAGGGAGTGCCCGACATGAACAGTCCGAAAAGAGGCTCACTGACCCTGTTGGCCGGCGCGATGCTGCTGGCAAGCTCGGCCGCCTTCGCGACGGCGGAGCCTGTCGCCAAACCGGTGACCATGGCCAAGGAACTGCAACAGGCCAAAACCTACACCGTCAGCAGCGCCCCAACCGCGCCGCTGGAGATTGCAAAGCCCACATTGCCGGACACCTCCGGCTACACCGCCGACGCCATCGCCGCGAAAATCGTGCGCACCAAAGCCGGTAAAATCAGCGTGCGCCGGATGATGCAGGAAGACGCTCTGAAGGACTTCATTGGCGGCGACAACAAGATGGCCGAATGGGTGGTGCGCCAGCACGGTATCCCGCAGGCGATTTTTGTCGACGACGGCTACATGAACCTCAAGGATCTGGCGAAAAAACTGCCCAAGCAGTACTTCAGCGAAACCTCGCCGGGCGTGTTCCTGGCGAAGTTGCCGATCGTGGTCGGTCGACACGGCATCCTCGAAATCGACAAGCAGACCCAGGAACTGCGCCTGTCCCAAGAAGCCGGTTCGTTCCTGGTCAACGACGGCCAGCTGTTTGTACGTGACACCAAAATCACTGGCTGGCGCGAGAAAGACAACGGCCCGGCGACGTTCACCTCGCCCAAGGAATTCCGTCCGTTCCTGCTGTCCTGGGGCGGCACTGAAACCTACATCGCCAACAGCAAGATCGCCAGTTTCGGCTACGCCAACAGTAAGTCCTACGGCGTGAGTATTTCCCAATACACGCCGAACATGGCCAAGGTCCTCAAGCGCCCTGAACCGACTGGCTGGATCATCGGCTCCGAATTCTCGGACATGTGGTATGGCTTCTACTGCTACGAAACCCGCGACTTCGTGGTCAAGGGCAACACCTACAAAGACAACATCGTCTACGGCATCGACCCGCACGACCGCTCCCACGGTCTGATCATCGCCGACAACACGGTGCACGGCACAAAGAAGAAGCACGGGATCATTATTTCCCGCGAGGTCAACGACAGCTTCATCTTCAACAACCGCAGCTACGACAACAAGTTGTCGGGCCTGGTGATCGACCGTAACAGCGTGAACAACCTGATCGCCTACAACGAGATCTACAAGAACCACACGGACGGCATCACCCTCTATGAGAGTGCCGACAACCTGTTGTATGCCAACAAGGTGATCAGCAACCGTCGCCACGGCATCCGCATTCGTAACAGCGTGAACATCCGTCTCTACGAAAACCTGTCACTGGCCAACGGCCTGACCGGCGTTTATGGCCACATCAAAGACCTGAGTGATACCGACCGCGACATCAAGCTCGACCCGTTCGACGCCGAGGTCTCGCTGATCGTGGTCGGTGGTGAACTGGCCGGCAACGGCAGCGGGCCGCTGTCCATCGACTCGCCGCTGAGCGTCGAGTTGTATCGCGTGTCCATGCTCGCCCCGACCAAATCCAGCGGCATCAGCTTCAACGGGATTCTTGGCGACCGTCAGGATGAAATTCTCGACCTGCTGGTGCGCCAGCAGAAAGCCGTGCTGATCGACCCTGTCGAACGCCAGACCAAACTGCGGGACTGAGGATAATTTTATGCACCCACACTTGATCAAATTACTCAGCCTCTCGGCCCTGACCGCCGGCATTCTTGCGGCCAGCGCGGGTGTTCGCGCCGATGAAGCTGCGGCACCAAAATTCAGTGCCGAACCGTGCTGCAACCTGTGCCCCGAAGCGCACGACGCGAAGAACTACACCACGCGCTACCAGCAGAACTTCACCACACTGGTGCAGGCTCAGGGCGACTGGTTGTTCCGGACTCAGGAAGACTTGCGCACCGAATTCGATACCTCGCCCGCCGGCTACAAACGCTTGAAAGAACTGCACGATGCGTTCAAGAGCAAAGGCGTGGAACTGGTCGTCGTTTACCAGCCGACCCGTGGCCTGGTGAACCGCAACAAGCTCAACCCGCAAGAGAAGGCCAAATTCGATTTCGACAAGGCGCTGAAGAACTACAAGACCATGCTCGGGCGTTTTGCCGCCATGGGCTACGTGGTACCGGACCTGTCGCCGCTGACCAACGAGTCGCTGCCCGACACCCTGCCCGCCCACGACTTCTACTTCCGCGGCGACCAGCACTGGACGCCGTATGGCGCCCAGCGCACAGCGAAAATCGTCGGCGAAAAAATCAAGCAAATGCCTGAGTTTGCGGGCATACCGAAACGCGAATTCGAGACCCATAGGTCGGGTCGCATGGGCAAGACCGGAACGTTACACAACATGGCCGGTCAACTCTGTGGCACCAGCTACGCGATCCAGTACATGGATCAGTTCACCACCGAGCCCAAAGGCGAAGCAGCCGATGGCGATCTGTTCAGTGACTCCGGTAACCCGCAGATCACCCTGGTCGGCACCAGCCACAGTGGCAAGAACTACAACTTCGCCGGTTTCCTCGAAGAGGCCATCGGCGCCGACATCCTCAACGTGGCGTTTCCCGGCGGTGGCCTGGAAGGTTCGATGCTGCAGTACCTGGGCAGCGAAGAGTTCCAGACCAAGCCGCCGAAGATACTGATCTGGGAATTCTCGCCGCTCTACCGCCTCGACCAGGAAACCATCTACCGCCAGATGATGGCGCTGCTGGACAACGGTTGCGAAGGCAAGGATGCACAAATGACCGGCAGCACCACATTGAAACCGGGCAAAAACGAATTGATGGTCAACAGCAAAAACCTGAACCTGCAAAACAGCAGTCATCAGGTCGACATCCGCTTCGCCGATCCGTCGGTGAAAACGCTGCAAGCCACCCTCTGGTACATGAACGGCCGCCACGAGGACATCAAGATCGATAAACCACAAACTTCCGATACTGACGGGCGTTTCGCCTTTGAGTTGCGCACGGACGAAGACTGGGCCACGCAGAACCTGCTGGCCGTCGAAATCCAGGGCCCTGAAGCCGGTGCCGCGCCACAGAAAGTCGAAGCGAAAATCTGCAAACGCAACGTATTCCCTGGCGCTGGGCAGCGTACCGCTCAGGCCGGGCAATGAGGTTACCTCCTATGACATGCCTGCAAACCCGAACTTTGAAAAAGCTACTCGTGCCGTCCCTGATGAGCCTGGCCTTGTTTGCCGGTGCGACCCGGGCCGCCGAGCCCTTGCGCCCTCCACAGGGTTATTTCGCGCCGATTGAAAAAGTCAAAGCCGGCGACAAGAGCGAAGGCTGTGATGCGATGCCGACGCCGTTCACCGGCTCGCTGCAATTTCGCAGCAAGTACGAAGGCTCCGACAAGGCGCGTTCGACCCTGAACGTGCAATCGGAAAAGGCCTTCCGCGACAGCACCGCCGACATCACCAAACTCGAGCGCGGTACCAGCAAGCGCGTGATGCAGTTCATGCGTGATGGCCGTCCGGAACAGCTCGAATGCACCCTGAACTGGTTGACCGCCTGGGCCAAGGCCGATGCGTTGATGTCCAAGGACTTCAACCACACCGGCAAGTCCATGCGCAAATGGGCATTGGGCAGCATGGCATCGTCCTATATCCGCCTGAAATTCTCCGACTCGCATCCATTGGCGAACCATCAGCAAGAGTCGCAGCTGATTGAAGCCTGGTTCAACAGAATGGCCGATCAGGTCGTCAGCGACTGGGACAACCTGCCGCTCGAGCAGAACAACAACCACTCGTACTGGGCCGCCTGGTCGGTGATGGCGACGTCCATCGCCACCAACCGCCGCGACCTGTTCGACTGGGCCGTGAAGGAATACAAGGTCGGTGCCCATCAAATCGACGCCGACGGCTACTTGCCGAACGAACTCAAGCGCCAGCAACGCGCCCTCGCCTATCACAACTACGCCCTGCCGCCGCTGGCAATGATCGCCAGTTTCGCCCAGGTCAACGGTGTGGATTTGCGTCAGGAAAACAACGGTGCCCTGAAACGCCTGGGTGATCGAGTGTTGGCCGGGATTAAAGACCCGGGCGAATTCGAGAAGAAAAACGGTAAAGAGCAGGACATGACCGACCTCAAAATCGACTCGAAATTTGCCTGGCTCGAACCGTACTGCACGCTCTACACCTGCCCGGCCGATGTGCTGGAGAAAAAGCATGGAATGCAGCCGTTCAAGTCTTTCCGACTGGGTGGCGATCTGACCAAGGTCTACGACCCTGCCAATGAAAAAGGCCACAAAGGTTCTTAGGACAGATGCAATCCCTGTAGGAGCGAGCGGTGCGGCGATCCGACTTGCCCGCGAAGAACGATGACACGGTTCATCAGTTCCATCGCGTAACGGCATTCGCGGGCAAGCCTCGCTCCTACAGGGTCAGTGAGTTGAGTGTATTCCCCCGGTTTTCGGTGGGGGGTTTGGGGGGGCCGTTGGCCCTTGACTGTTGGTTAAACAAGGAGAGATCGGGATGGTATTTTCGTCCAATGTGTTCCTGTTTTTATTCTTGCCGATCTTTCTCGGCTTGTATTACCTGAGCGGGATTCGCTATCGCAATCTGCTGCTGCTGATCGCCAGTTATGTGTTCTATGCCTGGTGGCGCGTGGACTTCCTTGCGCTGTTCGCTGCCGTCACGCTGTGGAACTACTGGATCGGCCTCAAAGTCGGCGCCGCCGGCGTGCGGACCAAGCCGGCCCAGCGCTGGTTACTCCTGGGTGTGGCCGTCGACCTGTGCATTCTCGGCTACTTCAAGTACGCCAACTTCGGCGTCGACAGCATCAACGCGATGATGACCTCGGTCGGTCTGTCACCGTTCATCCTGACCCACGTGCTGTTGCCGATCGGGATCTCGTTCTACATTTTCGAGTCCATCAGCTACATCATCGACGTCTACCGGGGAGACACCCCGGCGACCCGCAACCTGATCGACTTTGCCGCCTTCGTGGCGATCTTCCCGCACTTGATCGCAGGTCCGGTGTTGCGTTTCCGCGACCTCGCCGACCAGTTCAACAATCGCACCCACACCCTCGACAAGTTCTCCGAAGGTGCCACGCGGTTCATGCAGGGTTTCATCAAGAAGGTGTTCATCGCCGACACTCTCGCGGTAGTGGCCGACCATTGCTTCGCCTTGCAGCACCCGACCACGGGTGACGCCTGGCTCGGCGCCCTCGCCTACACCGCGCAGTTGTATTTCGACTTCTCCGGCTACAGCGACATGGCGATCGGTCTGGGCTTGATGATGGGTTTCCGCTTCATGGAAAACTTCAAACAGCCGTACATCAGCCAGTCGATCACCGAGTTCTGGCGTCGCTGGCACATCAGCCTGTCCACCTGGTTGCGTGACTACCTGTACATCACGCTGGGCGGTAACCGTAAAGGCACGCTGATGACGTATCGCAACCTGTTCCTGACCATGCTGCTCGGCGGTCTGTGGCACGGCGCGAACATCACCTACATCGTGTGGGGTGCGTGGCACGGCATGTGGCTGGCGATTGAAAAAGCGCTGGGCCTGAACACTTCGCCGCGCAGCATCAACCCGATCCGCTGGGCCCTGACGTTCCTGCTGGTGGTGATGGGCTGGGTGATCTTCCGCTCGGAAAACCTGCACGTTGCCGGTCGCATGTACGGCGCGATGTTCAGCTTCGGCGAATGGTCGCTGTCGGAACTCAACCAGGCCAGCCTCACCGGCCTGCAAGTCGCAACCCTGGTGGTGGCTTACATGACCCTGGCGTTCTTCGGCATTCGTGATTTCTACACCAACCGTCCGCCACTCAAGACCAAACCTGCCGTGAATGTCGAGGCCGATGGCCCGGCAACCGCCACGCCGGGAATGATCAAAGCCGTACCGGGCGACAACCCGGCCAACATCCACCAACCGGGTTACACCGTCGGCGTCGAAGCGACCGTGCAACCGGCCTACTGGACCGCTGACTGGCCACGTTACGTGATGCGCACACTGGTGCTGGTGCTGTTCATCGCCTCGATTTTCAAACTCTCGGCGCAAAGCTTCTCGCCGTTCCTTTACTTCCAGTTCTGAGGGATCTGACCATGACCCGCTCATTACGTATCTTCTACATCACCCTGTTCCTGGTGACCCTATTGGTCCTGGGTTTGTGGTCGACACGCAGCTTCTTCGGTTTCAGCACCAACGCCGACGCGACGGTGCTCAACGGTCGCTGGACCAAAGCCGTGGAGACGCACTACGACGACAAGTTCCCGATCAAGCGCCTGGGCACCAACCTTTGGGCCGCGCTGGACTTCAAACTGTTCAACGAAGGTCGTCCGGGCGTCGTGCTCGGTCGCGACCAGTGGTTGTACAGCGATGAAGAATTCAACCCGATCGTCAACGAAGAGCTGAACCTGCAAGGCAACTACGCTCTGGTCGAAGGCGTGCGCCAGACCCTGAAAGAGAAAGGCGTGAAACTGGTGATGGCGATCGTGCCGGCCAAGACGCGCCTGTACCCGGAACACTTGGGTGAAGTGAAGCCTTCGAGCATTCACGCCAACCTCTACCAGGACTTCCACGCCCGAGTGGCGGCGGACAAGATCCTCGCGCCCGACCTGCTCGGCCCGCTGCAACAGGGCAAGAAAAACGGTCAGCAAGTGTTCCTGCGCACCGACACCCACTGGACCCCGGAAGGCGCGCAAATCGCTGCCGAGACCCTGGCCAAAACCATCGCCGACAAGACCCCGCTCAGCGGCGTGCCGCAGCGTTTCGTCACCGAGCCTGCGGAGAAAGTCACCCATAAGGGCGACCTGCGCCTGTTCCTGCCGCTGGATCCGCTGTTCGAAAACCTGATGCCGGCGCCAGAACCGCTGCAGAAACGCAACACCGTGGCGGCTGACGACCAGCCTGCGGGTGATGACGCCCTGTTTGCCAACACCGAAGTGCCGGTGGCCCTGATTGGCACCAGCTACAGCGCCAATCCCAACTGGAACTTCGTCGGTGCGCTGAAACAAGCGCTGCACAGCGACGTGGTCAATTACGCCGAAGACGGCCACGGCCCGATTCTGCCGATGCTCAGCTACCTGAAAAGCGACGCTTTCAAGAACAGCCCGCCACAAGTGCTGATCTGGGAGTTTCCTGAACGTTATCTGCCTGTGAACAACGAAATCGGTGACGCCGACCCGCAGTGGGTCGCAGAGCTTAAACAAGCCGGCGTCCGCCAACAAAACGTAGCCGCAAACCCTAAATCCGAGACGCCCGACCGGGCGCAAAACTGAAAGAGAGGTACACCATGACTTTCACTACTACTCCTCGCCGTCTCGCCGCTCGCTCCTTAAAAGCAGTCGCACTCGTTACGGGCATGAGCGTTCTGTCGATGCATGCCTTCGCTGGCGGCGACTCCGCGCTCTACGGCCCGACTGCACCGAAAGGTTCGAGTTTCGTGCGTATCTACAACGCCGGTAACGCTGAAGTCAGCGCCACCGTCGGCACCACCAGCCTGAACGACGTCGCGCCGCTGTCCAGCAGTGATTTCAGCTTCATGCCGGGCGGCGACTACAGCGCCAAGGTCGGCAGCCAGACCCTGCCGGTGAAACTGGCCGGTGATCACTATTACACCCTGGTCAACAGCGCCAGCGGCGCCCCGCAACTGATCGAAGAGCCGCCGTTCAAGAACAAGCAGAAATCCCTGGTTCGCGTGCAGAACCTCAGCGACAAGGCCCTGACCCTGAAAACCGCCGACGGCAAGACCGAAGTGGTGCCCAACGTGGCCGCCAAGAGCCGTGGCGAACGTGAAATCAACCCGGTCAAAGTCAGCCTGGCGCTATACGATGGCGACAAGAAAGTCGGCGACGTAAAACCGGTTGCCCTGGAACGCGGTGAGGCCGCTGTGCTGTACGTCACCGGTAGCGGCACCAGCCTGTCGCCAGTCTGGGTAAAACGCCCGGTTTCGACGCGCTGATCAATTTGTCAGGACGGTGATCCTTGTAGCAGCTGGCGAAGCCTGCGTCCGACTGCGTAGCAGTCGCAATTCCGACAACTTGGTCTTCTGAATGACCGGATTGACGACGGCTGCGCCGCCGAACGCAGCCTCGCAGGCTCGGCAGCTGCTACAGGTGAACCGACCTGAGCTCGGAATAAGAAAAAGAGTGAAACGACAGAACGCAGTAGCTCTAACCAATCGATTTTAAAGGAGTAACAACATGATTCCGGTGATCTTGTCAGGTGGTAGCGGCTCACGTCTTTGGCCGCTTTCGCGTAAGCAGTTCCCTAAACAATTCCTCGCCCTGACCGGCGAACACACGCTGTTCCAGCAAACCCTGGAACGCCTGGTGTTCGACGGCATGGACACCCCGATCGTGGTCTGCAACAAAGACCACCGCTTCATCGTCAACGAACAACTGAGCGCCCGCAAGCTGGAAACCCAGCGCATCCTGATGGAACCGTTCGGCCGCAACACCGCGCCGGCCGTGGCCCTGACCGCGATGATGCTGGTCAACGAAGGTCGCGATGAGTTGATGCTGGTGTTGCCGGCTGACCACGTGCTGGAAGACCAGAAAGCCCTGCAACGCGCCTTGGCGCTGGCCACCGTCGCCGCAGAAAACGGCGAAATGGTGCTGTTCGGCGTACCGGCCACCAAACCGGAAACCGGCTACGGCTACATCAAGTCGACCAACGACTCGCTGCTGCCCGAAGGCGTCAGCCGTGTCGCGCACTTCGTTGAAAAACCCGATGTGAAACGCGCCACCGAGTTTGTCCAGTCCGGCGGTTACTTCTGGAACAGCGGCATGTTCCTGTTCCGCGCCAGCCGCTTCCTCGAAGAACTGAAAAAACACGATCCGGACATCTACGACACCTGCCTACTGACCCTGGAACGCAGCGAGCAGGATGCCGACACCGTCGACATCGATGCCGCGACCTTCGCCTGCTGCCCGGACAACTCCATCGACTACGCCGTGATGGAAAAAACCCAGCGCGCCTGTGTCGTACCACTGACCGCGGGCTGGAGCGATGTCGGCTGCTGGTCGTCGCTGTGGGAGGTGAATGAAAAAGACGCCAATGGCAACGTGACCAAAGGCGACGTGGTTATTCAGGACAGCAAAAACTGCATGATTCACGGCAACGGCAAATTGGTGTCGGTGATCGGTCTGGAGAACATCGTGGTCGTCGAAACCAAGGACGCCATGATGATCGCGCACAAGGACAAGGTCCAAGGCGTGAAGCAGATGGTCAACACCCTCAACGAACTGGGCCGTAGCGAAACCCAGACTCACTGCGAAGTCTATCGTCCGTGGGGCTCCTACGACTCGGTGGACATGGGCGGCCGCTTCCAGGTCAAGCACATCTCGGTGAAGCCGGGCGCATGCCTGTCGCTGCAGATGCACCACCACCGCGCCGAACACTGGATCGTGGTCAGCGGTACCGCTGAAGTGACTTGCGACGAAAACGTGTTCCTGCTCACTGAAAACCAGTCGACCTACATCCCGATCGCTTCGGTTCACCGCCTGCGCAACCCGGGCAAGATTGCACTCGAGATCATCGAAGTGCAATCGGGCAGCTACCTGGGTGAAGACGATATCGAGCGGTTTGAAGACATCTACGGTCGTTCCACCCCGATCGAACGCGGCGTGTCGGTGAAAACCATCGCGCAGTAAGCGTTCAGCAAAACAAGAAGCCCCTGCCCTGCCCGCTGCGTTCCCTATCCGCAGCAGGTTGGGCGGGGGCTTTTTTTGTCTGGAATTTTTGGCGTCTGGGCCGGCCTCATCGCCACCTCATCTACGCTTAGGTAGGATGACCTTCTCTCCCCCGAGGTTTCGCGTCATGTTCATCGGCGTCCTGCTGGTCATCACCTGGCTCATTCTGTTGCTGCGTTATCCGGCAAAAGCCTTGCCCGTCTCTCTGGCGGCCGCCGTCGGGTTGGCGTTGGTGGCGACCTGGGTGGTCTGGCTGGACAATCGCGAGATCAAGCAACTGGCACGCCTTGAGTTGCGCATCACTTACGCGCCGGAACACTGCCCGGCGGACCGGCCGTTGCAACTGAAAATGAACAACGGCAACGACGTACCGCTGACCGAGTTGCGTTGGCGCATCGCCGCCTACGCGCCGGGCGATACGGTCAATCTGGCCGACAATCAATACGCCGCCCCGCGCTACCGCGGCCCCGGTGAATTGCAGGCCGGCGCCAATTGGGAAGACTGTTTGCCATTGCCGCCGCTGCGCCCCGGTTATCGCCCGCAAACTCTGGAGTTTCGCGCCGAGCGATTGCAGGGTAGTTTCTCTGACTGATCCCCTTTTTCGTTTTGCACAAGGACCGCGCCATGCCCGTTGCGTTGATTACTGGTTGTTCCAGCGGCATAGGCCGCGCCCTGGCCGATGCGTTCAAAGTGGCCGGTTACAAAGTCTGGGCCAGTGCCCGCAAAGCTGAAGATGTGGCCGTGTTGACCGCTGCCGGCTTCACCGCCGTGCAACTGGACGTCAACGATGGCGCGGCACTCGAACACTTGAGCGAGCGGATCAATCAGCTGCACGGTGGCCTCGACGTGTTGATCAACAACGCCGGTTATGGCGCTATGGGGCCGTTGCTCGATGGCGGTGTGCCGGCCATGCAGCGCCAGTTCGAAACCAATGTGTTCGCCATCGTCGGCGTGACCCGCGCGCTGTTTCCGGTACTGCGCCGGGCCAGGGGCCTGGTGGTGAACATTGGCAGCGTTTCCGGTGTGTTGGTTACGCCTTTCGCCGGTGCCTACTGCGCCTCGAAAGCGGCAGTGCATGCCTTGAGCGATGCCTTGCGCATGGAGCTGGCACCGTTTGGCGTAAGGGTCATGGAAGTGCAGCCAGGCGCCATCGCCTCCAGCTTTGCCAAGAATGCCGGCCAGGAGGCTGAACAGTTGATCACCGAGCAATCACCGTGGTTTCCGCTGCGCGAAGGCATTCGGGCGCGCGCCAAGGCGTCCCAGGACAAGCCGACGCCGGCCAAGGAATTTGCACAAGGTTTGCTCAAGGCTGTGCAGCAGAGCAAACCACCGCGCCTGATTCGCCTGGGCAATGGCAGCCGGGCGCTGCCGTTACTGGCGGGATTGTTGCCCAAGGGGTTGCTGGAGGCGGGGTTGATGAAGCGGTTCGGGTTGAGTGGGAGGCTCTGAGTCCGCGTCGCCCCCTTCGCGAGCAGGCTCGCTCCCACATTTGAAATACATTCCC
>NZ_CATKPT010000024.1:0-61536 GCF_949768125.1 Pseudomonas sp. IT-P253
GGGGGCGACGCGGTCTACCGATTACTCCACAGTATCCTGCTTCACAACGACGGTGCACGTAATGCCTGCCGCCAGCAGCACCCCGTCCGGCACTTCATCAATGTGAATCCGCACCGGCACCCGCTGTGCCAACCGCACCCAGTTGAACGTCGGGTTCACATCGGCAATCAGCTCACGGCTCTCTGGGTTATCCCGGTCGTAGATGCCGCGGGAAATGCTTTCCACATGCCCCTTGAGCACTTCACCGCTCATCAATTGCATGTCGGCCTTATCACCCACTCGCACATGAGGCAGTTTGGTTTCTTCGAAGAAGCCGTAAACCCAAAACGAGTTCATGTCGACCACGGCCATTTTCGCCTCGCCGATGCGGGCGTAGTCGCCGCGATGGACGTTGAGGTTGGTCACGTAACCATCCACCGCCGCCCGCACTTCGGTGCGTTTCAGGTTGAGTTCGGCGGCTTCGAGTTGCGCTTGCGCGTGTTGGAAATCGGCCAGGGCCGAGTCGGCGATGTTGCTGGCGTCGTCGCGGTTTTCCCTGGAGATCACCAGGGCGTCCATATCGGCGCGGCGATGGGCGTTGACCTTGCGCATCTCCCACGTCGACTTGCGCGAGGCCACCAGCGATTGCGCCTGCTTGACCGCGATGCGGTAGTGCTCGGGATCGATCTGCATCAGCAAATCGCCCTTCTTCACCAGTTGGTTGTCGCGCACGGGCACGTCCACCACTTCACCGGTGACGTCGGCGGCAACGTTGATGATGTCAGCGCGCACCCGGCCGTCGCGGGTCCAGGGGGTGTCCATGTAATGCACCCAGAGGGTCCGGCCGATCCACATCGCAAGGGCCAGCACCAACAGGGTGGCGAGCAGGCTGAAAAGCTTTTTCATCAGGGCATTCTCAGTGGTAGAGAGTCAACGGTAAACAGTCAGCGCCAGGGCGCCGAACAGACAGGTAAACAGACTCAGGCGCAACAGCGCCGGGTGCCAGAAGAAGCGGTACACATCGAACCCGGACAACAACCGGTCCAGCGCCCAGGCCAGCGCAGCTGCGATGAAAAACATCAGCGTCATGGTCGGCATGTACACGCCATGGAAGGCGATCTCACGAGGCATGTTCAAGTCCTTGGGGCGAGCTGTTCGCGTAAGTCGCCAGTGGTGATTGCGGGTCCAGCAATGAAGTGCGGATGAAGTGCAGATAGCTCTTCACCCGGCGCAACGCCGAGGTGTCGAAGTGCGGGGCGAAGGGTTCGTCGGTGGCTTGCACGCGGCTGATGGCGTGATCGACGGCGATCAGTGCACGCTCCAGATTGCTTTGGCTCGGTTGCAGAAACAGCCGTACCAGCGAGCGGCCCATCACCCGGATCGCCTGGCGCCATGGCTGGGATTCGGCATAGGCTGGATGCACCGGCAGGATCGCCTGTTCCTTGCGCAACTCGATAATCGCGTGCCCGACTTCCAGCACCACGAACATCCAGCGCAGCAAGTCCCGTTGCACCTGCGGCTGCCCTGCCGCAAGTCCGTATGCCTGATGCAGCAAGTCCCGCGTGCGGCTTTCGAAGCTCGACGCCAACCCCTTGAGTTTGCCGCTGATGGCGTACACCACTTGCTCGCGCAGATCCTGCTCCAGTCGGCGCCACAACCAGCGGCTGTTGGGCGGCAGAATGATCGCCCCGGCCGCCGCGCACACCAGCATGCCGAGCACCATGGCGATGTAGTCGTTGATGAAGGTGTACGGGTTGTAAACGGTGAGGTTGTCCGGCACCGAACCAGTGCTGAAGAAGATCAGCAAACCGAGGCCGACACCGGCGTATTGCGGCCGCGACGTGAGGAAAGAACCGAGCACGATCACCGGTGCGAGCATCACGCAGAGCAACGGAAAACCATCGATCCAGGGAAAGATGAAAAACATCTCGACGAAGCCGATCAACGCCCCAAGGAACGTCCCGCAGGCCATTTGGAACGCCATGCGTTTGGGGTTCGGCGTGGCGGCAGACAGGCCCACGGTGGCAGCGGCGATCAGGGTCATGGTTGCACCGCTGGGCCAGGCGGTGGCGACCCAGTAACTGCCGAGTACCACCAGAATGAACGCGGCGCGAATGCCCGAAGCGGCCGACGCCAGCCAGTTGGTTTGAGGCGTGAAGGGCTCGTCCCAACGCTCTCGTTCGTGACTGTGATCGGCCAGGGACGCGTGGGTCTGTGCATAACCGTGCAGGTCGTCGACGAAGCGATAGAGCAGTTCATACGCGGTATGAAAATCCAGTTGCTCGGCGTCGCTCGGAGCGCTCTGCTGAAACGTCGCTCGCAGGGTGCGAACCCGCGCCGGCAACCCTTCCTTATAAGCCTTCAACGCGAGCACCAGGCGCGCCGCATCGGCATGGGTCAAGGCACGACCGCTGAAACCGTCGAGTAATTCGGCAAGGTCCTGCAAACCCGGTTTGATCGCCGCGACAACGTGCTCGGCGTTGCTGTCGTACAAGCGTTCGAGCAGCTGGTGCAAGGCGTTGAAGCGCGTGGTGACGCCCATGAACTCGCTGTTCAGGCGACTGAGCCGACCGTTGCGCCGGCGCATGTGCGGGTCTTCGAATACCGTCACGCTGCGCAGCCCCTCCAGGCCCACGGCCTCGGCAATGAACCGCACGTTGCTCGCTTCGAAGGCATCCCGTTGACCGCGGCCGCGCAAGCCGTCGGTGACAAACAGCGCGAACACACCGAAGCGCTGATACAAGGCGTTGCGCATCGCGGCGCTGGCGGTTTGCGGCAGGATCGCGGCGCTGACCAGCGTCGAACAGAGAATCCCCAGAGAGATTTCCAGTACCCGCCAGACCGCCGCCATGAACGCGCCGTCCGGGTGGGCCAGTGCCGGTAAACCGACCATCGCGGCGGTATAACCGGCGAGCACGAAACCGTAGGCACGGAAGTTGCGGCAGCGCGCCGCGCCAGCGGTGCAGATACCGACCCAGATCGCCAGTGAACCGAGGAACAGTTCGGTGTTCTGCGCGAACAAGGCAATCAGCGCCACCATCACCGCCGAGCCGGCCAACGTGCCAAGGAAGCGATAGAAACTCTTGGCGAACACCTGGCCGCTTTGCGGCTGCATGACGATGAACACGGTGATCATCGCCGTACGTGGTTGCGGCAACTCCAGGCGCATCGCCAGCCACAAGGTCAGGAACGCCGCGAACAACACCTTGAAAATGTAGACCCAGGTCACGCCATCGCTGCGTGCCCAGTCGAAAAACCCCCGACGCCATTCCAGGGAATACAGCCAGCGCAAAGGTGCGGGCAAGGAAGTCATGAAATACGGCTCAATGAAATTCAGTAAAGGCTCGGGACCTGTGGGAGCGAGCCTGCTCGCGAAAGCGGTGTGTCAGGCGACATAAATGTTGACTGACATGCCCTCTTCGCGAGCAAGCTCGCTCCTACAGGTTTTGTGTTCAATTCACGATGCTCTTAAGCAGGGCCGGGGTTTTCGGTGCTGCGGTCTGACTGTCTTTCGGCACGTCGTTACCCGCACCGAGTCCGCCCCCCAACGCGGTCACCAGTTCGGCGTGAGCGCTGAGGCGCGCGGCCTGAACCTGCTGCTGGACCTGCTGCTGCTTGAACAACAGCGTCTGGGCGTTGAGCACGTTGAGGTAGTCGGTGAGCCCCCGTTGATAGGCGATCATCGCGATGGCGTAGGTCTTCTGCGCGGAGGCCACGGATTCAGCGGCGAACGTCTGCTGCTTGTCCATGGACTCACGGCGGATCAACTGGTCAGAGATATTTTTCAGGGCGTTGACCAGCGTCTGGTTGTACTTGGCCACGGCAATGTCATAACCGGCCGACGCTTCACCCAGCTCGGAGCGCAAACGGCCGCCATCGAAGATCGGCAACGAGATCGCCGGGCCGACGCTGTAGTTGAGCTTCTTGCCAGTCAAGAACTCCAGTGCTCCGCCACCCGTGGCCATGTAGCCGAGGCTGCCGACCAGATCAACGTTGGGGTAGAAACCGGCATGCGCAACATCAATGCCCCGAGCCTGGGCCGCCACTTGCCAGCGACTGGCGACGACGTCGGGGCGTTGACCGAGCAATTGCGCAGGCAGCGACGATGGCAGTTTCAGCGCTGTACCCAACGACAGCGTCGGCCGCTGCAACTGCGCGCCCTCTCCCGGCCCAAAGCCTGCGAGGGCTGCGAGTTGATTGCGGCTGAGCGCAATTTCTTCATCCAGCGCGTCAATCTGGCGATGGGTTTCCGGCAGCGGCGCTTCGGCCTGACTGACTTCAAAATGGGTGCCGATGCCGCCAGTCAGGCGTTTCTGTGCAAGATCGAGAATCTGCTGCTGTTGCTTCAACGTCGCCTCGACGATGTCACGCTGCGCATAGTGCAACGAGAATTCGATGTAGGCGCGCACGATGTTGTTCTGCAATTCGAGCTGGGCCAGCCGCGCTTCGGCAGCGGTCATGTGGGCCATGTCCACCGCACGTTCGGTGGCATTGCTTTCGCGGCCCCACAAGTCGAGCGCATAGCTGAAGCCCAGCGCGGCGTTGTTGTCCCACGTCGTCGTGTTGGCCAACTCGCCCGGCCCGTAGAACTGATCGGTGGGCCAGTTATGGCGTTTGAGGGTGGATTCGCCGTTGACCTGCAGCGACTCGGCGGATTCGGCGACGCCAGCCATGGATTTGGCCTGACGCACTCGCGCTGTCGCCATTGCCATGGTCGGGCTGCCTTGTACGGCGCGGTCGATCCAACGGTTCAATTGCGGGTCGCCATACGCCTGCCACCATTGGGCGGTGGGCCAGTGAGCGTCCTGCGCGGCGTTCTGGATAGCTGCGTCGGTGGCCAGTGAATTGGCCTCCAGCGCCTTGCCCTGTGGGGCAATACCTCCGGTTCCGATGCAGCCGCTGATTGCCAGGGTTAAAGCCAAAACACTGAGCGTCTGAAACGCTCTGCTGATGCGACGCGGCACTGCTGCAAATTCCTGAAATAGGGGGGAGGTACGAGAAAATGGTGGAACCCGGACATTGTGGGAGCGAGCCTGCTCGCGAAAGCGCAATGACATTCAACATCATTGTTGGCTGAGCCGACGCTTTCGCGAGCAGGCTCGCTCCCACAATGTCCGGGTTCCCACAGTGGCGTAATTCTATGGGGCGACCCGAATGGCGATAAGCCGGGATTCCTGTGAATCTTTATTACCGATCACGCGATAATCCCTTGGTCGGGGTCTCAGACCCTGAAACCTTGTGTCACAATTTGCCATCGCACCCGAGAGCACCCCATGGACACTTTGCAAAACATGCGCGCCTTCAGTTACGTGGCCGAGGCCGGCAGCTTCACCGCCGCCGCCGTGCAACTCGACACCACGACGGCTAACGTCTCGCGCGCGGTCTCCAACCTGGAAGCCCACCTGCAAACCCGCCTGCTCAATCGCACAACCCGACGCATCGCCCTGACCGAGGCCGGCAAACGCTATCTGCTGCGCTGCGAGCAGATCCTGGCCTACGTTGAAGAAGCTGAAGCCGAGGCCAGCGACGCCCACGCGCGCCCGGCCGGGCAACTCAAGGTGCACACCATGACCGGCATCGGTCAGCACTTCGTGATCGACGCCATCGCCCGCTATCGCAAAAGCCACCCGGACGTGACCTTCGACCTGACCATGGCCAACCGCGTGCCGGACCTGCTCGATGAGGGCTACGATGTGTCCATCGTGCTCGCCAGCGAACTGCCGGACTCGGGCTTCGTCTCCCAGCGGTTGGGCATCACCTACAGCATCGTTTGTGCCTCGCCGGCGTATGTAAAAGCCAACGGCTGCGCGCAAAAGCCCAGCGATTTGCTCAACCACGCCTGTTTGCGCCTGGTCAGCCCGGTGATCCCGCTGGAGAAATGGAACTTCGACGGGCCGGAAGGCCAGGAAATGGTCACCATCAATAGCTCGCCGTTTTTGGTGAACTCCGCCGACGCAATGAAAACCGCGATCACCAGCGGCATGGGCGTGGGTGTGCTGCCGGTGTACGCCGCCATCGAAGGCTTGCGCAACGGCACGTTGGTGCGGGTGATGCCGAACTACCGGTCGCAGGAATTGAATCTGTATGCGATCTACCCGTCGCGGCAGTACCTGGACGCGAAGATCAAGACCTGGGTCGAGTACCTGCGTGGATCGTTGCCGGAGATCTTGGCGGCGCATCAGGCGGAACTGGCGGCTTATGACTTGAGCGGGAGCATGGCTGGGGCTCGGGTGGCTAACTGATTTTCGCCTGCGCGACAGTTTTTGGATTGGGGGCATATCCGGTTTTTTGGTAGCGGCGGCTAATGGTTCCGCCCTTACGGCGGGTCACTTTCGAAAAGCGCGAAAGTAACCAAAGCGCTCTTGCCCCTTTCGTTCGGTGCCTCGCTGTGGCTCGGCATGCCCTCGCTCCGGTCCTGCTCCGTGGGCCCGCCGCCATCGGCCATCCATGGCCGGGGGCGGCTAACCCGGCATCCATGCCGGGTTGCCCACTGCGCAGAACCTCCACTCGGCCTCTCGAGGGGGCGGTGCCTCAAGATCAAAAGCTGAAGGCGAGCTAACGCTCGGCTTGATGAGTGGTGAGGATCAAAAGCGGTACGCCGCGCCATTGTGGGGGTTAAAAACAATTGCGGTGCGCCGATACATTGTGGGAGCGAGCCTGCTCGCGAAGCTGTTGATCTTGCCGTTGCTTCGCTTCGGCTTCAGATCTGCCGCCCCTTTCCCAGAGGCCGAACGCAGGCGTTGCGCAGGGGGCACCGCGGCAAGGATGCCGCGGTAGCCGCCCCCGGCCATGGATGGCCGATGGCGGCGGCCCCCCGGAGCAATGCCGGAGTGAGGGCATGCCGAGCCTAAGCGAGGCACCGAATGGAGGGGCAAGACTTTTTGGTTACTTTTGAGGCGTTTGTCAAAAGTGACTCGCTGTAAAAGCGAAACCGCCAGCCGCCGCTACCAAAAAAATGGATATGCCCCCAATCAAAACCCCACCACAGCTTCAGAACACCGCCCAGGTTTCTAAAACCCCCCCGATCAATGCAAAATCTGGCTCAAAAACAACTTGGTCCGTTCATTCTGCGGATTGTCGAAGAAGTCATTCGGCGCCGCCTGTTCAACAATTTCCCCCTTGTCCATGAAGATCACCCGGTTAGCCACAGTCCGGGCAAAGCCCATTTCGTGGGTTACACAGAGCATGGTCATGCCGTCTTCGGCCAAACCGATCATGGTGTCGAGCACCTCTTTCACCATCTCTGGATCGAGCGCCGACGTCGGTTCGTCGAACAACATGATTTTCGGCTTCATGCACAGCGCACGAGCAATCGCCACACGTTGTTGCTGCCCGCCGGACAACTGCCCCGGAAATTTATGTGCCTGCTCCGGAATACGCACACGCTCCAGGTAATGCATGGCAATTTCTTCGGCCTTGCGCTTGGGCATCTTGCGCACCCACATCGGCGCCAGCGTGCAGTTTTGCAGGATGGTCAGGTGCGGGAACAGGTTGAAGTGCTGGAACACCATGCCGACTTCACGACGGATCGCTTCGATCTGCTTGAGGTCGTTGGTCAGTTCCACGCCATCGACCACGATGCGGCCCTGCTGGTGTTCTTCCAGACGGTTGAGGCAACGAATGGTGGTGGATTTGCCCGAACCCGACGGGCCGCACAGGACGATACGCTCGCCCTGCTTGACGTTCAGGTTGATGTCTTTCAACACATGGAACTGGCCGTACCACTTGTTGACGCCCTGCATCTGAATAATGCCTTCAGGGCTCACAGGCTGTTTGATCGCTTCACTCATGACAAAACTTCCTAAATTAGGTACGGCTTTTAGCGCTTGTGCCCAGTGTCCAGCTTACGTTCCAAATGCATGGAGTAGCGGGACATGCCAAAACAGAAAATCCAGAACACCAGGGCCGCGAACACATAACCTTCAGTGGCCATGCCCAACCATTTCGGGTCGGCGGCGGCTTGCTTGACGCTGTTGAGCAGGTCGAACAGGCCGATGATGATCACCAGGCTTGTGTCCTTGAACAGCGCAATGAAGGTGTTGACGATGCCTGGAATGACCAGCTTCAGGGCTTGCGGCAGAATCACCAGGCCCATGCTGCGCCAGTAACCGAGGCCCATGGCGGCAGCCGCTTCGTACTGACCTTTGGGAATCGCTTGCAGGCCACCACGCACCACTTCGGCCACATACGCCGACTGGAACAGGATCACGCCGATCAGCGCCCGCAGCAGTTTGTCGAAGTTCATGCCTTCGGGCAGGAACAGCGGCAGCATCACCGAGGACATGAACAGCACCGTGATCAACGGTACGCCGCGCCAGAATTCGATGAAGGTCACGCAGACCACCCGAATCGCCGGCATGTTCGAACGACGGCCCAGGGCCAGGACGATACCCAGCGGCAGCGCGCCAGCAATACCAACGGTGGCGATCACCAGGGTCAGCATCAAGCCGCCCCATTGGCTGGTCGCCACGGTGGCCAGGCCAAAAAGGTCGCCGTGCAACAGGAAGTAGGCAATGATCGGGTACAGCACCAGGAAACTCAGGCCATACACCGCTTTGTGGTGAAAGCGCGAGATGAACAACGGTGCGATGCCGATGATGGCCAGCCACACGGTCAGGTCCACCCGCCAGCGCAGTTCCGGCGGATAGTAGCCGTACATGAACTGGCCAAAGCGTTGCTGGATGAACACCCAGCACGCACCTTCCTTGGTGCAGTCGGCGCGGGTGGTGCCCACCCAGTTGGCGTCAAGGATTGCCCAATGCAGGATCGGCGGCACCACCAGGTAAATCAGATAGAACGCGAACAGGGTCAGCAGGGTGTTGAGCCAGCTGGAGAACATGTTCGCGCGCATCCAGGCGATCACACCAATACTGCTGCTCGGTGGAGGCATGTCAGGTTTGAAAGTATGAGTACTCATGCGCTTTTCCTTACCGCTCGATCAGCGCAATGCGCTTGTTGTACCAGTTCATCAGCAAGGAAATGCTGATACTGATCGCCAGGTACACGCTCATGGTGATGGCAATGACTTCGATCGCTTGCCCGGTCTGGTTCAGCACCGTACCGGCGAACAAAGACACCATTTCCGGATAACCGATACCGGCCGCCAGCGAGGAGTTTTTCGCCAGGTTCAGGTACTGGCTGGTCAGCGGCGGAATGATCACGCGCAGGGCTTGCGGGATGATCACCTGGCGCAGGGTCGGACCGTTGCGCAAACCCAGGGAATGCGCCGCTTCGGTCTGGCCATGGCTGACCGACTTGATGCCCGAACGCACGATCTCGGCAATAAATGCCGCGGTGTACACCGTCAGGGCCAGGGTCAGCGCCAGCAGTTCCGGGATCAGCACCCAGCCACCGACGAAGTTGAAGCCCTGCAGCTTCGGCAGTTCCCAGTGCAGCGGCGCACCGAAGATCAACGCGCACAGCGCCGGGATCACCAGGAACAGCGCCAGGCCCACCCAGAACTTGTGGAAGGGTACGCCGGTCGCTTCGAAGCGCTTGGTGGCCCAGCGGTTCATCAGCACGATGGCGACAATGGCCACGACCACGCTGACCACGAAGGCCCAGAACCCATCCGCCATTTGCGCGGCCGGCATGTTCAGGCCGCGGCTGCTGACGAAGAAGGTGTCGCCGAAGTTATGGCTGTTGCGGGGCCCCGGCATGGTGAGGAACACCGCGAAGTACCAGAACAGGATTTGCAGCAACGGCGGAATGTTGCGGAAGACTTCCACATAAACAGTCGCCAGCTTGCTGATGATCCAGTTCTTCGACAGGCGTGATACGCCAACGATGAACCCCAGGATCGTCGCCAGGATCACGCCGATGAAGGTCACCAGCAGCGTGTTGAGCAGGCCGATGACAAACACCCGGGCATACGTGTCCGATTCGGTGTAGTCGATCAGGTGTTGAGCGATGCCGAAACCTGCACTGCGCTCCAGAAAGCTGAAACCGGAGGTGATACCCCGGTGTTGAAGGTTGGTCTGCACGTTATCGAACAGGTACCAGCCCATCGAGACCACCGCCACAAGGGTGATGATCTGAAATAGCCACGCACGCACTTTGGGATCGTTGAGGCTGAGCCTCTGCTTTGGTGCGCCGATTGAATTTTGCATGAAGTGCCCCGGATGTAATGGAACAGAACATCACCCGGTGGTTGGCCCACCGGGCGATAGAACCATCAGCGCACTGGTGGTGCGTATTGAATGCCGCCGTTGGTCCACAGGGCGTTCAAGCCACGGTCGATTTCCAGCGGGGTGCTCTTGCCGAGGTTTTTCTCGAACACTTCACCGTAGTTACCGACCTGGCTGACGATCTTGACGACCCAGTCCTTCGGCAGCTTCAGATCCTTGCCGTATTCACCGTCAGCGCCCAGCAGACGGGCAACGTCCGGGTTCTTGGTCGACTTGGCTTGTTCAGCCACGTTTTTGGAGGTGACGCCCGCCTCTTCAGCGTTGAGCATGGCGTAGCCAACCCAACGAACGATCGCCAGCCACTCGTCGTCGCCGTTACGCACGACAGGACCCAGAGGTTCTTTGGAAATGGTTTCTGGCAATACCACGTAGTCTTTCGGCGAAGCCAGCTTGCTGCGCTGTGCGTACAGCTGGGACTTGTCGGAGGTCAGCACGTCGCAACGACCGGATTCCAGCGACTTGGCGCTTTCATCGGAGGTGTCGAAAGTGATCGGGGTGTATTTCAGGTTGTTGGCACGGAAGTAATCGGACACGTTCAGCTCGGTGGTGGTACCGGCTTGAATACAGATGGTCGCACCGTCCAGTTCCTTGGCACTTTTTACGCCCAGCTTGCTGTTGGCCAGGAAGCCTACGCCGTCGTAGTAAGTAATGAAGCCAGGAAACTTCAGGCCCATGCCCGCGTCACGGGAACTGGTCATGGTGGAGTTACGCGACAGCATGTCAATTTCGCCGGATTGCAGAGCAGTGAAACGCTCCTTCGCATTCAACTGGCTGAATTTGACCTTGTTCGCATCACCAAAGACTGCAGCAGCGACAGCGCGGCAGTAGTCAGCATCGATACCCACGATCTTGCCAGTGGAGTCCGGTACCGAGAAGCCGGGCAGACCGTCGCTCACGCCGCACTGTACGAAACCTTTTTTCTGCACTGCATCCAGGGTTGCACCCGCCTGAGCGAACCCACTGACACCGAGTACTGCGGCTGCAGTCACGATGGCCAGGGTGGATTTCAACATCTTCATTCAAACCTCCAGTTTTGCTCTTGTTGTGTCGGAGCTTGAGTCCAGTCGCACCCTTATGAGGCGTTGTTGACCCGTGTTGGCTTTTTTTGGGGTCAACCGACGTAAGACCTGCGCTATGAGTCTAGTAGGAGAAAATCCATTCATGGATAACTCACTTCTCACCAATCGGCCGAACGGGCTGTAGCCCTTTCACGTTCGCGAAGCCCGTAGCGGCCACTGGCGAACATCCATCACCGGATTCTTTGCTATCCCGCAACCAGCGGTACACTGATAGTGTTACCGCAAGGCACGAGATGGGTTGCACCGTTTTCCCATAGCAAAGCCCGTACCAGACCGTCCGCTAAAGCGTTTCAGCGCCAGGTCAATAGCAAAACTTGTAGCCTTGCGACATCTTCTTAACTGATCAACCAGGCACGCACTCGGAACTCGCACTGAACGAGCGCGCGCGCACACCTTTGGAGCACCCATGACCCAGCCCTTGATTCTTCACCCCGTCAAGCCCGCAGACGCCTGCGTAATCTGGCTGCACGGCTTGGGCGCTGACCGTTACGACTTCCTGCCGGTGGCCGAAGCCTTGCAGGAAACGCTGTTGACCACCCGCTTCGTTCTCCCTCAGGCACCGACACGCGCGGTCACCATCAACGGTGGCTACGAGATGCCAAGCTGGTACGACATATTGGCCATGAACCCGGCGCGTGCGATCAACCGCGAGCAGCTGAAAGAGTCGGCACAAGTAGTCATCAATCTGATCGAAGAGCAGCGCGCCGGTGGAATAGACGCCTCGCGAATTTTTCTGGCCGGCTTTTCCCAGGGTGGCGCCGTGGTGCTACACACCGCCTTCCTGAAATGGCAGGGAGCATTGGGCGGCGTAATTGCCCTCTCCACTTATGCACCGACTTTCAGCGATGAACTGGAGCTTTCGGCCAGCCAGCAGCGCATTCCCGTGCTGTCTTTGCACGGCCAGTACGATGACGTGGTTCAAAACGCCATGGGTCGCAGCGCTTATGAGCATTTAAAGCTGCGTGGTGTCACCGTGACATGGCAGGAATACCCAATGGGCCACGAAGTGTTACCCGAGGAGATTCGCGACATCGGCGTATGGCTCGCCGAGCGCTTGCGTTAACGCTTCAGGCGAAAAGCACGCCCTTTGATCATCCCACTACGCCGCGCCCGATTCTTGCATTACACTGGCCGGCGTATATTCCTTAACCAATTGATGAGATGACCGTGCTCAAAGCACTCAAAAAAATGTTCGGTAAAAGCGAGACTGAGCAACTCGCGCCAGTCACCAGTGCTCCGTCTCACAATCCCGGCCACCGCACCGACGGTAATCAGTCTGGCCAGACCGCCACCGCCGCGGTACCGAAGCACGAGCCAGCGACCGCACCGGCCGTCCAGCCTGTTGAAGTTGCTGCCGCCGAGCCACCGCGTAGCGAAGCCCCGAAACCCGCAAAACCGCGTCGCGAACCGAAGCCAAAGGCGCCGGTCATTCCCTGGAAACTCGAAGATTTCGCCGTCGAACCCCAGGAAGGCAAAACCCGTTTCCACGATTTCAAACTCGCTCCCGAACTGATGCATGCCATCCAGGACCTGGGCTTTCCGTATTGCACGCCGATCCAGGCCCAAGTGCTTGGCTTCACCCTGGCGGGCAAAGACGCCATCGGTCGCGCCCAGACCGGCACCGGCAAAACCGCCGCGTTCCTGATTTCGATCATCACCCAGCTGCTGCAAACCCCGCCGCCGAAAGAGCGTTACATGGGCGAGCCCCGAGCGCTGATCATCGCGCCGACCCGTGAACTGGTGGTGCAAATCGCCAAGGACGCGGCCGACCTGACCAAGTACACCGACCTCAACGTCATGACGTTTGTTGGCGGCATGGATTTCGACAAGCAGCTCAAGCACCTCGAAGCCCGTCACTGCGACATCCTCGTGGCCACGCCGGGCCGCCTGCTGGACTTCAACCAGCGTGGCGACGTGCACCTGGACATGGTCGAAGTCATGGTCCTGGACGAAGCCGACCGAATGCTCGACATGGGTTTCATCCCACAAGTGCGCCAGATCATTCGCCAGACCCCGCCGAAAAACGAACGTCAGACACTGCTGTTCTCCGCGACCTTCACCGAAGACGTGATGAACCTCGCCAAGCAGTGGACCACCGACCCGTCGATCGTTGAGATCGAGTCGCAGAACGTGGCCAGCGAAAACGTCGAGCAGCACATCTACGCGGTGGCCGGTGCCGACAAATACAAACTGCTCTACAACCTGGTCAACGACAACGGCTGGGAGCGGGTGATGGTGTTCGCCAACCGCAAGGATGAAGTGCGGCGCATCGAAGAACGCCTGGTCCGTGATGGCGTCAACGCCGCGCAGCTGTCGGGTGACGTACCGCAGCACAAACGCATCAAGACCCTGGAAGGTTTCCGCGAAGGCAAGATTCGCGTGCTGGTGGCCACCGATGTCGCCGGTCGCGGCATCCACATCGACGGCATCAGCCACGTGATCAACTTCACCCTGCCGGAAGTTCCGGACGACTACGTACACCGTATCGGCCGTACCGGTCGTGCTGGCGCCGATGGGGTGTCCATCAGTTTTGCCGGTGAAGACGACTCCTACCAGCTACCGTCCATCGAGGCGCTGCTGGGACGCAAGATCAGCTGTGAAACGCCACCGACGCATCTGTTGCGAGCGGTTGAGCGCAAGCGCCCGTAACAGGGGACGCAGTAAAAGAGGCGCAGCCGGAAACGGACTGCGCTTTTTTTCCGTCTGGATTTTTTTCAACAGGAGCTTGCCCGCGATAACTAAAAGTCCATAATAGACAAATTAGTTTACTTTCAGTGCCCGGAGCCGACCATGTCCAGTACGCCTTATGTGATCAACCAACTTCAGGCCCGCGAGCTGCTGGCACAGGTCGACGTGCCGAAAATCCTGCGCAAACTTTTCCGCGACCTGGCCGCCGGGCAAGCGGTGCAACCGGCGCAGCATCTGGTGGAGTTTCCACAAGGTGCCGGTGATTTCATCAACTACCTGGGGGTACTGGCAGAAGAAGGCGTCTATGGGGTCAAGACCTCGCCGTACATCGTGCGCGAGCAAGGTCCGCTGGTGACGGCGTGGACGTTGCTGATGTCGATGCAGACCGGCCAGCCGTTGCTGCTCTGTGATGCCGGCGAGCTGACCACCGCACGCACCGCCGCGACCACAGCCGTGGCGGTTGATGCCCTCGCCCCATTGCAGGCCCGGCGCCTGGCGATCATCGGCAGTGGCAAGGTCGCCCAGGCGCACCTGCATTACGTCAAGAACCTGCGGGCCTGGCAGAGCATCAGCCTCTATTCGCCAGGCCTGGGCGATCTGAATCCAGAAGCACTGGCACAGCTCAACAGCCTCGATCCACGCCTGACCCTCGTCGACAACCGCGAAACGGCAATTCAAGACGCTGACGTGATCATGCTCTGCACCTCCTCCGCAGGCCCGGTGATCGACCCGTCGAAGTTAAGCAAACCGGCGCTGATCACCTCCATCAGCACCAACGCGCCGCGTGCCCACGAAGTGCCGCCGCAGAGCCTCAATCATATGCAGGTATTTTGCGACTATCGCCTGACCACCCCGGGCTCGGCCGGTGAAATGCTGATTGCCGGCGAACAACATGGTTGGGAAAAAAACGCGATTATCGGCGACCTGCCGGATCTGCTCAGCGAAAAAGTGCAGCGCCCCGACTACGATCGTCATGTGTTCTTTCGCTCGATTGGTCTGGGCCTGGAAGACATCGCAGTGGCCAATGCCATTTACCAACTTCAGCACTAACACCACCGCCCCTGTAGGAGCGAGGCTTGCCCGCGAAGGCGGTGTATCAGGAGATAAAATTTAAACTGACACACCGCCTTCGCGGGCAAGCCTCGCTCCTACAGGGAGCCTTATTTGCGCCCCACAGGAGACGTTCATGAGCCAGGCAGATTTCATCATCATCGGCGGCGGGATAGCCGGCGCTTCCACCGGTTTCTGGCTGTCGCAACAGGCCCGCGTGATCGTGCTCGAACGCGAATCCCATCCGGCCTACCACTCGACCGGACGTTCCGCTGCGTTGTACACCGCCGCCTACGGGACTCCGCAGGTTCGGGCATTGACCCAGGCCAGCCGCGATTTCTTCGACACCCCGCCAACCGGTTTCTGCGAGCACCCGCTGCTGACCCCGCGCGGCGAGATGACCGTGGACTTCACTGGCGATCCGGTCGAACTGAACAATCAATACCTGAGCGCCAAATCCACCGTGCCGGAGATGCAACTGCTCAGCGCCGACGAGGCCTGTGCGCGCCTGCCGATTCTGCGCCGGGAAAAAGTCCATGGTGCGATCTTCGACCCGACGGCCAGTGATATCGACACCGATGCCCTGCACCAGGGTTACCTGCGCGGTATCCGCCGCAACAACGGCGAGGTCCATACCGACCGTGAAGTCCTGAGCCTGACCCGCGATGCCGAAGGTATGTGGCACGTAGAAACCAACGGCCAGACCTTTACCGCCCCGGTCATCATCAATGCGGCCGGCGCCTGGGCCGACAAGATCGGCGAACTGGCCGGCGCCAGGCCGCTGGGCCTGCAACCGAAACGTCGGGCGGCGTTCATCTTCGCCGGGCCCGAGGGCGTGGACATCCACCATTGGCCGATGCTGGTCAGCCTCGACGAATCCTTCTACATGAAGCCCGACGCCGGAATGTTCCTCGGCTCGCCGGCCAACGCCGACCCGGTAGAACCGCACGACGTGCAGCCGGAAGAACTGGACATCGCCATGGGCATTTATCAGATCGAAGAAGCCACGACCCTGACCATCCGCCGTCCGACCCGAACCTGGGCCGGCCTGCGCAGTTTCGTCAGCGACGGCGACTTGTTGTCCGGTTACGATCCACAGGTGCCGGGATTGTTCTGGGTGGCGGCGCAAGGCGGCTATGGCATTCAAACATCACCGGCCATGGGCCAGGCCAGCGCCGCACTGGTACGCGGTGAAACCCTGCCCGAACAACTGACGCGCTTCGGCCTGGATGCGCAGATGCTCTCCCCCACCCGGCTGAGCTGATTGTCGTCCTCAGGTGACGTCTCGACACGATTACGGCAAACTTCCAGCGCCCTCTGTTGATGAGGCGTTGATACTGCCTGGAGCTCCAACTTTATGAACGCCCAAGAACACGATCCGGCCCTCGATGTCTCTGCGTTGGAGCGCTCGCCGCTGGACAACTATCGAGCGATCGCCGACGCCATCGCCACATTGTTCTTTCCTCACGCCGAGGTGGTGCTGCACGATCTGCGCACACAGAAGGTCGACTACATCGCCAACAACCTGTCCAAACGGGAAATTGGTGATGATTCGGCACTGGAGGACATGCTCAGCGACGATGTCAGCGAACGAAACATCGGGCCGTACGAAAAACTCAATTGGGATGGTCAGAAGATCCGTAGCCTGAGCAGCGTGCTGCGCGACAGTGAAGGTCGTCCGCTGGCGGTGCTGTGCATTAACCTGAATATTTCGTTGTTCGAAAACGCGAAAGCGGCACTGGATCTGTTCCTGTCGCCGAGCAAGCTGATTCCACAACCGGACGCGCTGTTTCGCGATGACTGGCAGGAGCGGATCAATACCTTCCTCCATGCCTGGCTGCGCGAACGCCAGCTGAGCCTGAACCTGCTGACCCGCGACCACAAACGCGAACTGGTGCTGGCGTTGCATGCCGAAGGCGCTTTCAAAGGCAAAAGCGCCTCCAACTATGTCGCCAATGTGCTGAACATGGGACGGGCAACGGTGTACAAGCATTTGAAGGAATTGAAGGGCTGAGAGACCGATAGGCACAGGTCGAACCGCAATCCTGTAACAGCTGGCGAAGCCTGCGTTCGAGGACGAAGTCCTCGCAAAACCAGCAACCGAGGTCCGCCTTTGACAACGCGTCTGCAGGGCTGGCGAGGACTGCGTCCTCGAACGCAGGCTTCGCCAGCTGCTACAGGGGCCGTCCGAATCTCAGCACTTGCCGTTATTCCAGCACTGCAGCCGGCCCGAAGAATTCGTAACGGCTCTGCTTCTCCGGAACACCCAGGGCTTTGAGGTGGCGCTTGACCGCCGCCATAAAGCCTTTAGGCCCGAGGAAGTAAGCGTCCAGATCGCGCTGCTGCGGCAACCACTCGCCGAGCTGCTCCTGAGTCAACAAACCCACCTTGTGCGCTGCCGGGCTGACGCCGTCATCTTCGTCGTAGCAATAGAAGCGCTTGAGCTGCGGGTGACGTTCGGCCAAGCCGTCGATCCAGTCACGGAAGGCGTGAACGCTGCCGTTACGTGCGCAGTGGATAAAATGCACCGGCCGCTCGGTCGCCAGAGCCGCTTCAAGCATCGCCAGAGTCGGCGTGATGCCAACGCCGCCGCTGATCAACACCAGTGGTTTGTCGCTGTCGCTCAGAGTGAAATCGCCCGATGGCGGGAACAGCTCAATGGTCGAACCCACTTGCAGGTGATCGTGCAAGTGGTTCGAGGCGCGGCCACCGGTTTCACGCTTGACGCTGATGCGATACTGGCCTTTGTTCGCCAAGGCTGACAGCGAGTAGTTACGACGGATTTCTTCGCCATCGAGGATCAGCTTCATGCCGATGTACTGGCCAGGCTCTGCCGCCAGAATCGGGCCTTTGTCGGCCGGTTCGAAGTAGAACGAGATGATTTCAGCGCTTTCTTCAACCTTGGCCGCCACGATGAATTCCCGCGCCCCGCGCCAGCCGCCCGGTGCCTGTTCTTTCTGGTCGTAGATGCTGGTTTCGGCGCCGATCAGGATCTCGGCCAATTGACCGTAGGCCGCGCCCCAGGCGCTCATCACTTCAGGCGTGGCAATTTCGTCGCCCAACACTTCGGAGATCGCCCGCAGCAGGCAGGTACCGACAATCGGGTAGTGTTCCGGGAGGATTTGCAGGGCGACGTGCTTGTTGATGATCTTGGCCACCAGATCGCCCAACTGGTCGAGCTGGTCAATGTGCCGCGCATACATCAACACACCGTTGGCCAAGGCACGTGGCTGATCACCACTGGCCTGGTGGGCCTGGTTGAACAGCGGGCGAACTTGCGGGTACTCGGAGAGCATCATGCGGTAGAAGTGAGTGATCAACGCTTCGCCCCCGCTTTCCAGCAACGGCACAGTGGATTTGACGATGGCACGGTCTTGAACGCTAAGCATAAGGCGACTCCTGGGTGACATGGGTTGCTAACTGATGACTCTAGGCTTATCAGTTTCCGTGCCAATATTTAAAACCTTATAAATCAATAGCTTAAAAACAATATAGTCATATCGACAGCAGCTGCTTTATAGTCATACCGACTACACGGAGTCACTATGACTGCAAAAGCCTTGCTGACCACGCTGCTACCCCTGGTATCCGACCTTTCCCGCGAACTCCCCGAAGGCGAGCGTTATCGACGCCTGCTCGAAGCCATGCGCGCCCTGCTCCCCTGCGATGCCGCCGCCCTGCTGCGCCTCGACGGCGAATGGCTGGTGCCCCTGGCCGTTGACGGGTTGAGCACCGACACCCTTGGCCGGCGCTTCAAAGTCAGCGAGCACCCACGTTTCGAAGCTTTGCTCAGCAGCCCCGGCCCGACTCGCTTCGCCGCCGACAGCAACTTGCCTGACCCTTACGATGGGCTGGTCGATGGCCTCGACGATCACCTGGAAGTCCACGACTGCATGGGTTGCCCGCTGTTCATCGACGAACGTCCGTGGGGCCTGCTGACGCTCGATGCCCTCGATCCGGAGCGCTTCGAACCGATCGAACTGGACGCCCTGCAAGCTTTCGCCAGCCTCGCCGCCGCCACGGTCAACGCCGCCGAGCGCATCGAACGCCTGGCCAATCGCGTCGAAGACGAACATCAGCGCGCCGAGGTTTACCGCCAGGCCAGCGGCCAGCAGAACCGCGAGATGATTGGCCAGAGCAAGACCCACAAACGGCTGGTGGAAGAAATCAATCTGGTGGGCGGCAGCGATCTGACCGTGCTGATCACTGGGGAAACCGGGGTCGGCAAAGAGTTGGTGGCTCAGGCGATTCACGCCGCATCACCCCGAGCCGACAAGCCGATCATCAGCCTCAACTGCGCCGCATTGCCGGACACCTTGGTGGAAAGCGAACTGTTCGGCCACGTGCGCGGCGCGTTCACCGGGGCAATGAATGACCGGCGCGGCAAGTTCGAACTGGCCAACGGTGGCACGCTGTTTCTCGATGAAGTCGGTGAGTTGTCGCTGACGGTGCAGGCCAAATTGCTGCGCGTGCTGCAAAGCGGCCAATTGCAACGGCTGGGTTCGGATAAAGAACACCAGGTCGACGTGCGACTGATCGCGGCAACCAACCGCGACCTGGCGGAGGAAGTACGCAGTGGCCGCTACCGTGCCGACTTCTATCACCGACTCAGTGTTTACCCGTTGCTGGTGCCGGCCTTGCGGGATCGCGGACGTGATGTGCTGCTGCTCAGCGGCTACTTCCTGGAACAGAACCGCTCGCGCATGGGCCTCAACAGCCTGCGCCTGAACGCGGACGCCCAGGCTGCGCTGCTGGCCTATAGTTGGCCCGGCAACGTGCGGGAGCTGGAGCACTTGATCGGCCGCAGTGCCTTGAAGGCCTTGGGTAGCTGTAAGGAACGACCGAAAATTCTCAGTTTGAGCGCTACCGACCTGGACCTGCCCAATGGCAGCGTCGACGTCAGTGTCGAGCAACCGGCTGCGGCCGCAGTGGCAACGGTGGCGGGCGATTTGCGCGAGGCCACCGAAAGCTATCAGCGCCACTTGATCAGTGCATGCCTGGAGCGTCACCACAACAACTGGGCAAGCGCCGCCCGTGAACTGGGCCTGGATCGGGCGAATCTCGGGCGAATGGCCAAGCGATTGGGCATGAAGTGAGCCATCCGCCGCCAACGCGCAGTGAGTGGCGCATAACTTGCTTCGAGAGCGGCCACTGCGGCGGCATTCTGTCGCTGTTTTATGCCCTCGGATGCGACTGACCGCTCAATGAATACGACGTTTTCCTGCGTAGGTTGCGGCAAATGCTGCAACGATCACCATGTGCCCCTGACCCTGCCCGAAGCCCGGGTCTGGGCCGCCGATGGCGGTCAGGTGATCGTGCTGGTGGAAGCCTTCCTGAGCAATGGCCTGGGCCTGCCGCCGCAGCAACGCGAACACGCCGAACGTCGTTCGGCGCGGGTTCGCAGCGCCGACGCCGAGGCCAACGTCGCGGTCACCTTTGCGGCCTATAACGTCGGAGCCTGCCGTCATCTTGACGAAGACAATCGCTGTCGCATCTACGAACGCCGCCCGTTGGTGTGCCGCATCTACCCGATGGAAATCAATCCGCACATCCCCCTGAACACTGCAGTGAAGGAATGCCCGCCCGAGTCCTGGGAAAAAGGGCCGCAGTTGATTGTTGGCGGTGAGTTGATAGACCGGGAATTGTCAGCGCTGATTCAGCGCTCCCGTCAGGCGGATCGCGATGACATTCAGATGAAGGACGCCATTTGCGCGTTGCTGGGAATCCGCACGACCGCGCTGAAGGGCGATGGATTTACCGCCTATCTGCCGGACATGCACGCATTCGCCAGGATCATCGACGAATTGACCGGCCAGGTATTGCCGCAGTGGGACAGCGAATGGCTGTTCCATGTGTCGGGTGAGGATATCGCCAGGCAAGTACAGGCGGCCGGGGCGCAAGTGGCGACCGATGGGGCTGCGAACTACAGGTTTATTTCGTTGCGGGCGGCTTGATCCGAAGGGATTTGCGCCTGTAATGGCCTCTTCGTCGGAACGCCGCCCGGAGCCGGCTCGCTTCCACAGTGGACCATCGCCGTACACAAACTCTGTGTTCGCTGAAGATCCCTTGTGGGAGCGAGCCGGCTCCGGGCGGCGTTCCGACGAAGACGGCAGGCCCGGCAATGCAAATAGCCGAATCCTAACGCTTGCCCATCGAACGACGAGTCCCCGGAGGCGCTGCGCCAGGGGTCTTGGTGTGGCCGTTCTTGGCGCCGTTCTTGTACCAGGGCTGGCTGGCCCCCTTGGCTGCCTGCAGTTCACCCGGTTTGAACGGGAACTTGAACGCCGGGATCGCAGCGTTGATTTCGCTCTGAGTGCCGGCGTCGACGCCGTCTGGCAGCTCGTCGCCCAAGGCGTCCGCTACCGGCGGTTGTTTCGGGGAAGTCATGAAAGCTCCGGGTAATGCGCAAAGTGTCGGGCCCGGTCAGCGAGCCACGAAAGGCGGCAGTATAACTGGATGGCGCTCAAAGCTCTCAACTGCCGTTGAGCGGTAGTCAGGTGACTCGCACAAATCCCGGGAAGAATGTTAGCGTGCTCAGCATTCACCTCCGCCCGACGAGCCCCCGCCCATGAAAAAGACCGTCCTCGCCTTCAGCCGCGTCACGCCTGAAATGGTTGAACGCCTGCAACAAGACTTCGACGTCATCGTGCCGAACCCGAAAAACGGCGACATCAACGCCCAGTTCAATGAAGCCCTGCCCCACGCCCACGGTTTGATTGGTGTCGGCCGCAAGCTCGGTCGCGCCCAACTGGAAAACGCCGCGAAACTGCAAGTAGTGTCCAGCGTCTCGGTGGGTTACGACAACTATGACGTAGCCTATTTCAATGAGCGCGGGATCATGCTCACCAACACCCCTGACGTGCTGACCGAAAGCACCGCCGACCTGGCCTTCGCCCTGTTGATGAGCAGCGCCCGGCGCGTGGCTGAGCTGGATGCCTGGACCAAGGCCGGTCAATGGCAAGCCACCGTCGGCGCGCCATTGTTCGGTTGCGATGTGCACGGTAAGACACTGGGCATCGTCGGTATGGGCAACATCGGCGCGGCCATTGCCCGTCGCGGTCGGCTCGGCTTCAACATGCCGATCCTCTACAGCGGAAACAGCCGCAAGACCGAGCTGGAACAACAACTCGGCGCACAGTTTCGCAGCCTCGATCAACTGCTGGCCGAAGCCGATTTCGTCTGCCTGGTGGTGCCGCTCAGCGAAAAGACCCGACACCTGATCAGCCACCGCGAACTGGCACTGATGAAGCCGAGCGCCATTCTGGTGAACATTGCCCGGGGGCCGGTGGTCGATGAACCGGCATTGATCGAAGCACTGCAAAACAAGCGGATTCGCGGCGCCGGGCTGGACGTCTACGAGAAAGAGCCGCTGGCCGAATCGCCGCTGTTCCAACTGAAAAATGCCGTGACCTTGCCGCACATCGGCTCGGCCACCCACGAAACCCGCGAAGCCATGGCCAACCGGGCCTTGGCCAACTTGCGCAGCGCCTTGCTGGGTGAGCGACCACAAGACCTGGTAAACCCACAGGTCTGGAAAGGCTAACCCGACAAAGCAAAAGATCTCAGCCTACCTCTGTAGGAGCGAGGCTTGCCCGCGAAGAACGATAACGCGGTATTCCTGATGAATCGAGGCGCTGGTTCGCGGGCAAGCCTCGCTCCTACAGTCTATCGGCGGATTCGCTGGGTGGCGGCGGCGAACCCGTAGGCTGCGATCTTTTGATCTTATCGGGCCCTCACGCCAGCTTGCCATTCCCCACGGTGGCCGGCGCCTTGGGTTTGCGAAACACCAGCACGTTCCCCAGCATCACCATCACCAGCCCCGCCAGTGCGGGCGTGGTCCACTGGTAACCTTCGACAAACGCCGACACGTTGAGCGCCACCACCGGGAACAACACGGTGCAGTAGGCGGCGCGCTCCGGGCCCATGCGCCCGACCAGCGTCAGGTAGGCGGTGAACCCGATCACCGAACCCGGAATCACCAGGTACAGCAGCGAGCCGAGGTAGCGGGCATTCCACTCGATATCGAACGCAACCCCCTTGACCAGGCACCACACCAAGAGCATCGCCGCGCCATACGCCATGCCCCAGGCATTGGTCGTCAACGGCTTGAGGCCGGCCTTCTGTTGCAGGCTCGAAAGCATGTTGCCTGCCGAGAAACACAGGGTTCCGCACAGCGCCAGGCCCAAACCGAGCAAGGTTTGCGGGCTGGCGGCGTGGCCGGCCAACTCAGGCCAAAACAACAGGCTGAGCCCGAGCAAGCCCAGTGCGCCGCCCATCAGCACGTTACGGGCGACTTTCTGACCGAAGAACACCCGCGCATTGAGGGCGTTCCACAGCGTCGCGGTGGAAAACACCACCGCCACCAGACCGCTGGGGATCCACTGGCTGGCGGTGAGGAAGCACATGAAGTTGATGCAGAACAGGCACAGCCCCTGTGCCAGACAGATAAGGTGTCCGCGGCGGTTCATCACTTGCAGGCGCCGGCTGAGCAGCAACATCACGAACAGCACCAGCGCGGCGAGGCCGAAGCGATAGACGATCGACACCGGAATGGCCACCACGCCCAATTGCCATTTAAGGGCAATCCAGGTGGTGCCCCAGATCAGCACGGTCAACAGGTACAAAGACAGGTTCATGGCAAAGGCTCCTCAATAGGGGCCCAGTGTCCTGCGCCAGGGCTTGGCGCACTTGCATAAACTTGCGCTTTTGTCAGGCGACGGGCTGGCAGGCGAACGCCTACGGAGTAGGATGCAAGGCGTTGGAGAAAAGCGATCATGCCCGCACTGGAAACGTTGCAAGTCTTTCAAGCCCTCAACCGCTCGCCCAATGCTCGCCTCGAGCACAGCGCCGAGCTCGGTGACGGCATGGCTGCAGCCTTGTGGAGCAACCATCATGACGCCCAGGATTACGAAGCGCCGAGCCACCACACCCTCTCTTGCTACATCGCCGGCGGTACCGGCACTTTTCGCCGCGACCAGCCCGGCACCAAAGGCGGCCCCGACAAGCTGTGCATTCTGCCGGCCGAGCATCAGTCTGGTTGGGTGATCAATGGCGACATTCGCCTGGCCCACCTGTATTTCAGCCCCGAACAATTCGCCCTCGGCTGCGTCACGCTGCTGGACCGCGAACCTCGCGAGCTGCAATTGCGCGAAAGCACCTTTCTCGACGATCCGCAGCAAGCGCGGCGCTTTCGGCAGATGATCACTCTCAATTGGGATGAACCGGGCGAACGTCTGCTCACCAGTAGTCTGGCCCACGAAATGCTGAGCCACGCGTTGCTCTGCCAGGTGGGGATGCGCGAAGGGTTGCGGCTCAAGGGCGGACTGGCGGCGCACCAGCGACGGCAGTTGGTGGAGTACATCGACAGTCAGTTGGCCGAAGCCATCAGTCTTGGGCAACTGGCGCGATTGTGTGCGCTGTCGGAATATCACTTTGCGCGGATGTTCAGGGAGAGCTTCGGTTTGCCGCCGCATCAGTATGTGTTGGCGCGGCGATTGAGCCGGGCGCGGGATTTGCTGCGCTCAACGTCACGACCATTAGGAGAGATTGCGTTGGCGTGCGGATTTGCCAGTGCGAGTCATTTCACCAATCGGTTTCGCCAGGCGCTGGGTGGGACGCCTGGGGAGTATCGGCAGGCGTTTTTGCGGTAGTTCATGGATTTTCGGTGCCTGTCAGGCCGCCATCGCGAGCAAGCTCCCACAAGGATGGCGGTGATCACATAATTTGGGGTCACATCCAACCCTGTGGGAGATTCTATGTTGCCCCGCAACACTGAACTCTCAGGCTGATAGGTATTTGCTCTGATTTTTCATCAGGGCAAATGCCACCCGACAGAGCTTTCGGGCCAAGGCTACCAAGGCCTGCGTTTTCGAGAAGCCTCTAGCCAGGTACGACTCGTAAAACGGCTTCCATTTAGGCGAGCGACACGCCGCCATTGCGGCGGTGGCTCGGCAGCCGACACGACGGCTTACCAGCGCTTCCATCTGCGAACGCTGGGTGAGGAACACGTGCAGGAAATGCACACGGTCGCCGCTGTGTGCGGCGTCGCGCGTAATTTGCAGCTCAAGCGCGGTGTTTTTGCCTTTCATGTTTCGACCTGGAAACCCGGTGAGACCCCGTGAACGTCACGGGGCCAACGAGAAGGCAATACTAATGATAAATATTCTCATATGTAAAAAGTCGGATGGAATTGATTGCCGAAGCTTGAGCCACCACTTTGTAGCAGCTGCCGAGCCTGCGAGGCTGCGTTGGGCTGCGAAGCGGCCCCCGAGAGCGGTCCTGCGGACCGCAACGCAGCCTCGTGCCTCGGCAGCTGCTACAAACATTGAACGCACAAACTAAAACGGGCCTGCATCAGCAGGCCCGTCTTCAGTGGGAGGTAAAAAGTAGATCAGGCTTCAACCGTTTTGTGCGGCCTGTTCGTTCTCGAGAAACTCGTCTTCCAGCAGCGCATCGGCAGTACGTCTCTCGAACGGCACCACAGCAGCTCGCGGTTTGCCCCGCAGTCTGCCGAACAGATGATCCAGCGCATGTTCGAGTTTTTCGGCTGCCCCGTCGATCGCCAGTTCCAGGTTTTCGGCTTTATGGGTGACAGAAATTGGTTGATGGCCTTTTGGCCGCGCTTCCAGTTGGCAGCGCAAATCATGGGGACCTGGCTTGTCGCCGTTCTCGTCCCTCAGGTGAACCTCAACTCGGGTCAGGTCCTCTTCGTAACGTTCGAGCGTGCTCTCAATGGTAGTACGTACCCACTCCTCCAGTCGTTTGCTGCTTTGAATATGGTTATCGCTGTTGACTTGGATTTGCATAGTTCATCCCTTATTTCAGCTAGCTCGCGAGAGGCACATCGGCTGGCCCTTGGGCGTCATCACCGTGACCTCTTACTTACACAATCGGTCTGTGCGAGGAACAATTCAACCCCTAAAAAAAGAAAAATTTCGATTCGCAAAAAAAGCCGGACAACGGCCAAAAGCGCTGTTAAGGTCGGGAGTTGGGTCGCCTCGCTTCTTTGTCAGAATTACTCACATCCGCTGCTCCGCCAGCGGGTGCAGGCTACGAAAAGCCCCCGCCTCTTCCACCAGCCAGTCATGCACCGCACGCACGCCCGGGTGGCTCAGCGCACCCGGTGCATAAAGCAGCATGTAACGCTTGTGATTGGGCACCGCCAAGCCAAACGGTACGATCAACGCCCCCCGCTCCAGCTCATCGTTCAACAACGTTCGCCGCGCAATCGCCACGCCCATCCCGGCAATCGCCGCTTCAATGGTCAGGTGATTGCGATTGAACGTGTGCCCGCGCCGCACGTCGGCGCCCTCGAAGCCAATGGCATTGAGGTAGAACTCCCATTCCGCATATTCATAACTGCCGCGCCAGGCGGTGATGTCGTGCAATAACGGAAAGTGCACCAGGTCCGCCGGCCCATGCAGCGGTGGGCGGCCACGCAACAGGCTCGGGGCGCAGACCGGGAAAATCTGCTCGTCGAGTAAGGCTGTGGATAACAATCCCGGATAACTGCCGTCGTTCAAATCGATCGCCAGGTCGAAATCACCCTCGTGCAACGGCACGCTGCTGTCCTCCGCCACCAGGCGTAACTGAATGTCCGGGAAGCGCTGCTGCAAACGCGGCAATCGCGGGGTCAGCCACTTGCTGAGGAAGGATGGAATCGAGCGCACCCGCAATATGCCGCTGATCATGCCGGCGTCCAGTCGTCGTAATTCCGCGTCGATACTGCCGTAAGCCTCATTGACCGTAATGGCCAGTCGCTGGCCTTCAGCGCTCAGTTCCACGCCGCGAGCGCGACGGTGGAACAAGCGAAAACCCAGTCGCTCTTCCAGTTGTCGGATTTGCTGGCTGACCGCCCCCGGCGTGATGTGCAGTTCTTCCGCGCATCGGGTGAACGACAGGTGCCGCGCGGCACAGGAAAACACGTGCAGCCAGACATAAGTCTGGGCATGCAATTGACGACTCATCGTTTAGTCCCGCTAAAGGCTTTCTTAGGAAGTTTCGTTGGTCACGGTGGACCGAGAGGGGCAGTATCGCCGACATTGCGCTTGTCCTACAAAACATGGCAGCGATTCCTCTCCCATTGCTTGTATAGGCTTTAGCATGGCTATCAGTGTTTTTGATCTTTTCAAAGTCGGCATCGGTCCGTCCAGTTCCCACACCGTCGGCCCGATGCGCGCCGCGGCGACCTTCGCCCAGGCACTAACCGATCAGGGTTTGCTGGACGCCGTAAGACGGGTAGAAATCCGCCTTTATGGTTCCCTTTCAGCCACCGGCGTCGGTCATGCCACCGACCGCGCCTGCGTCATGGGCTTGATGGGCGAATGGCCGGACAGCATCGATCCGACCAGCATCGACAGGCGAATCCAGACGCTGCGCGAAACCGGTGAATTGTCGCTGGCAGGCAAAACGACTATTGCCTTCAACTGGCAGCGCGACCTCCTGCTGCTCGACGAGAGTTTGCCCTACCACCCCAACGCCATGTCCCTGACAGCCTTCGGCGAAACCGGCGAGCTGTCGGAGCAAACGTACTACTCGATCGGCGGTGGTTTCATCATCGAAGCAGCGGAAGCCGAGTCCGGTGTCGCGCCAGCCAGCGACGTCGTGCTGCCTTACGATTTCTCCAGCGCTGGCGAATTGCTCAAGCTCTGTAACCAGCACGGCCTGCGGGTTTCCGAGTTGATGATGGCCAATGAGCTGGCCTGGCGCAGCGAAGCGGAAATCCGTCAGGGGCTGCTGCACATCTGGTCGGTGATGCGCGAGTGCGTCGAGCAAGGCCTGCGCCACGAGGGCATTCTGCCGGGCGGTCTGAATGTTCCACGCCGCGCGGCGAAATTGCACCGCAGCCTGTTGGAAATCGGCAAACCCAATGTCATCACCTCCACGCTGTCGGCCATGGAGTGGGTGAACCTGTTTGCCCTTGCCGTGAACGAGGAAAACGCTGCCGGCGGACGCATGGTGACGGCACCGACCAATGGCGCGGCCGGGATCATCCCCGCAGTCCTGCACTACTACATGAAATTCAACCCGGACGCGTCGGACGATGACGTGGTTGCGTTCTTCCTCGGCGCGGCGGCCGTAGGCATTCTGTGCAAGAAAAACGCTTCGATCTCCGGCGCCGAAGTCGGCTGTCAAGGCGAAGTCGGTTCGGCCTGCGCAATGGCTGCTGCCGGACTGGCGGATGTGCTGGGCGCAACCCCGGAACAACTGGAAAACGCAGCTGAAATCGGCCTGGAACACAACCTTGGCCTGACCTGCGACCCGGTCGGCGGCCTGGTTCAGGTGCCGTGCATCGAGCGCAATGCGATTGCTGCCGTGAAGGCGATCAACGCCACGCAAATGGCCCTGCGCGGGGACGGCAAACACTTCATTTCCCTGGACCGGGTGATCCGCACCATGCGCGATACCGGTGCCGACATGCACGACAAATACAAAGAGACGTCACGGGGTGGCCTGGCCGTAAGCTGGGTGGAGTGCTGATCGGCCGGTTTGCACCGTCTGCGATCATCGACGCACACATGCCCTGAAACGGCACGCCTTGTAGCAGCGGCTGTAGGAGCGAAGCTTGCTCGCGAAGAACGATAACGCGGTGTGTCAGAACTGACGCCTTCGCGGGCAAGCCTCGCTCCTACAGCAGCCGAACGCAGGCTTCGCCAGCTGCTACAAGGTGTGTGCGTAATCGTTCCGGCACGCCCCTTGCTATACCTCTTGTAAAACGATGATGGCGATGCGGCCAGGGAGTAGCCGGTGGTCTGGTGTTACGAACTAATCCCGCTCACGGCCAGTCAACTACTGCACGTTCAATCAAGCGGTGACGCATCATGGACAATCCCTTTCAGCTCATTACCGATGCCTTTGCAGCGGATTATCAGATCAATCTGAGCATTCAAGGTCTGGACGGCAGCATCATGCTGACCCTCTCCAACAATGGCCGCGTGGTTGCCAAACGGATGATCAGCGCCGAACAACGCAATGACCCCATCCGACTCAAACGCCTGGTGCAAAGCATTCAGTTCGGTATCGCCATCGAGCAAGGCCACAGCGCCATGACGATCCTCGAAGCCATGACCGACGACAATCGGACCCTGCCGCCACCCTACGTCAACGGCCATTCCCGGCCGGCCATCAGGCTTTAAAGTTCGCCTTTTTCAACTTCGGGATGCTCACCTGAACCCGCGCCGATCTTGCGCTGCGGATGTTCGATCTTCATCGAGGGAAACTGCGACGAAGCGTAACGCACCACCAGGATCGAAAACGCCAGCAGCAGAATCCCGCCGCACAAGTAGATAATCCCGATGTCTGGCGGATTGTGGTGCGACACGTTGGAAATCAGCAGTCGCGTCAGCGCGGTGATCGCCACGTAGATCAAAAAGCGCACCGGCATGTGGTTGGTCTTGAAGTAAATCCCGACCATCGCGCCCAGTTCCAGGTAGATGAACAGCAGCAAGATGTCATCGATCTTGATATGGCCGGCCTCGATCATCTGTAAAAATTCCATCACCGCGGCCCATGCGGTCACCGCTCCGATGGCGAACAGTGCCATGTAGTGGAAAGTCTCGACGAACAGGTTGCCCAGAGACTCGGCCAGTTCATGCACGTTCTGCCGCAGGTTTTCAGCCCAGTTGATTTTCACGATGATGCTTCCTTAGGTCGGTTCGACCGGATGATGCGGATTTGACGTGACGATTGTTCTGCATGCAGAAAAAAGGCCAGCGGCTGTTGGGTGAGATGGCCATGGGTTGCTACTGGACACTTTTGTGGAATGTTGACAGGCCCAATCGCGAGCAAGCTCGCTCCCACAGGGGATTTGCGGCGTTCACAAAACCAGTGTGGGAGCGAGCTTGCTCGCGATTGGGCGACGCGGTTCACCTGACAACCACTGATTTCGGTCTACATTAAAAAGCCACTACCCAAAGCGCAGGGATTCGCTTATCCTTTTCGCTGTATATAAATACAGTAGTCGAAACAGACAACTAATGTGAAGGCATGTGAGGTGGTGAATGGCCGTCGAAGTGGTATACCGCAGCAGCCGAGATCTGGAGCGCTTGTTCATGGATAAAGCCGAAGCTGACCGTCATGACAAAATGCTCGAACTGGCCGAATTGCTGGCCGAAGTGTTGCAAAAAGCCGTTCCGTCGCTGACCGAACAGCAAGTGGAAGAAGCCGGGATCTACATGGCGAAGAACCGCGATGTGTTCGCCAAGGCATTCAAGAGCCAGCCGGATGCTTTGTCCGAACTGCTCAATGCCCCTGCTGAAGTCGCGGAAGAACCTGCTCCTGTAGAAGTGGTTGCTCCTGTTGAGGTGCAAAGCGCTGAGCCGACCAAGCCCGCCAAAGCCGCCAAGACACCCAAGTAAAGCAATGCCCGAATTGAATAGGCCCTGAGTCATATGGCTCAGGGCCTTTTTCATGGCCGCAGAACGCCCCCTAGGCCTCGGGTTGCTCCAATGCATCGACTAACGCCTTGAAGAATCTCGCCGCCTCACCGCCCGTCACCACCCGGTGATCGAAGGTCAGGGACAGCGGCAGGACCGGATGCACCACCACTGCGCCATCGACCGCCACCGGTTCGTCGCGAATCGCACCGGCTGCGAGGATTGCCACTTGCGGTGGCACCACCACCGGGTTGGCGTAGCGTCCGAACAGCGTGCCGAAATTCGACAGGGTCAGGGTCGCTCCCATCATTTCCGAGGGTGGGATCGAGCGCGCCTGTACATCGGCCCGCAAGCGCATGACACCTTCCTTCAGGTCCGTCGCCGTGCGCTGGCCGACATTGCGCAGCACCGGCACAAACAAACCGTCCGGGGTGTCCACGGCAATGCCCAGGTCGAGTTGTTCGTGTTGTTTAAGCGAGAGGGTTTTGCCATCGAAAGCGCTGTTGAGCACCGGTTCTATGGCACAAGCCGCCGCGATTGCCTTCGCCAAACGAATCAGCGGTTCCCGTGCCTGGCCCCAACGATGCAGATCGGCGTCGCCAAAAATGGTCACCGGCACCACTTCGGCATGGGACCTGGCCATGTTCAACGCCATGCTGCGCCGCACACCGCGCAACCGCTCGCCACCGAAGCGCTCACGTTCGGCCTGGGAGGCGTTTTCCACATCGTTGCGAGTGATCAGGCCCTCGTGGCCGGAGCCGGTCAGCCCGCTTAATTCGACGCCGAGTTGCCGGGCCAATTGACGCACGGCCGGGGTGGCGCGGTTCGCCAGGTGTTCGCGGGTCGAGGGTGCGGCGCCGATAAAGAACGCATCTTCCTGCTGGCTGCCGCCCCCTTCGAGGCGCCCGACCACGGTACCCGCGTCCGCTTCGCCTTCGTAGCAGAGCAACGGTTCACCGACGTGAATGATGTCGCCCTCGCCACCGTAGAGTTTCGCCACCACACCGTCGTGGGGTGCCGGAATATCCACCAGGGCTTTGGCGGTTTCCACGGACACCAAAAGCTGATCGGCCTTGACGGTATCGCCAGGTTTGACGTGCCAGCGGACGATTTCCGCTTCCTGCAAACCTTCGCCCAGATCCGGCAGTTTGAAATATTTCATGGCGGCCTCCTTGGGTTTCAGGCGTAGTTCAACGCGCAATCACAGGCCTGAAGAATGTCGTCAACGTTGGGCACGTACAGCGACTCCAGTCGATACAGCGGCGGCGGAATGTCCGGCGCCGTCACTCGCTGGATCGGTGCCTGCAATTCCAGCAACGACCGTTCGTAGAGGCTGGCAGCGATCTCCGCGCCGACACCGCAGGAGCGTGGCGCTTCGTGGACGATCACGCAGCGGCCGGTCTTGCGCACCGAGGCTTCCAGGGTGTCGAGGTCCAGCGGCTTGATACTCGCAACGTCGATCACTTCCGCCGAGACGCCCCGCTCAGCCAGTGCCGTGGCGGCTTGCAAGGTTTCCATCACGCTGGCACCCCAGCTGATCAACGTGATGTCGCTGCCCTCGCGCAGGGTGAAACAGCTGTCCAGCGGCAGGCGTTTGCCGTCGTCCACAAGAGGTTGCGGATTCATTCGATAGAGTCGGGTCGGTTCGAGAAACACCACCGGGTCCGGGTCGTCGATGGCCGCCAGCAACAAGCCATAGGCCCGGGCCGGGGATGAAGGAATGACCACCCGCAACCCCGGAATATGCGCGAACAGGGCTTCGGTGCTTTCACTGTGATGCTCCGGCGCACGAATGCCGGCGCCCATCGGTGTGCGCATGACCATCGGGCAAGTCATGCGCCCGCGCGTGCGATTACGCAGGCGGCTGGCGTGAGACACCAGGTGTTCCATGGCGGCGTAGATGAAGCCCATGAACTGGATTTCCACCACCGGTTTCAGGCCTTGGGCGGCCATGCCGACCACCAGTCCGCCGAGCATGGTTTCGGCCAGCGGCGAGTCGATGACCCGCTTGAAACCAAAGCTGTCGCGCAACCCTTGGGTGGCACGGAACACGCCGCCATTCACGCCGACGTCCTCACCGAGGACGATCACGTTTTCGTCTTCGCTCATGGCCCGATGCAACGCCAGGTTCACCGCCTCCAGCAACGTGACTTTGCCGTTACTCATGGCCCGAACCTCCCGCCCGGCGCGCAGCCCGCTCAAGTAACCCTTCGCGCTGTTCGGCCAGGGCTGCAGGCCACTTCGCGTAAACGTAATCGATCACCGACTCGGGGGCTTGAGTGCCTGCCGCCTCGAAGTTATCCACAGCACGCTGCACCAACACCTGACATTCGCTGATCAGCGCCTGTTCGCGGCCTTCGTTCCACACGCCCTGCCCGACCATGAAGCGTTGCAAGCGCTTGACCGGTTCTTCGAGCCAGGCCTGCTTGACCTCGTCCGCCGGCCGATAGCGCGTGGCATCGTCGGCGGTGGTGTGATCGCCGAGGCGATAGCTCAGGCACTCCAGCAGCACCGGGCCTTTGCCCTGGCGGGCCCGCTCCAGTGCGACTTGCACTCGATCATATACGGCGAGCACGTCATTGCCGTCGACCTGTTCGCCGTGAAATCCGGCGCCGATCGCTTTCTGCGCCAACGTCGGAGCTGCGCACTGAATTCGCCGGGGCACCGAGATTGCCCATTGATTGTTGTTGACCACAAACACCACCGGCAACTGCCAGGCACCTGCGACGTTAAGGGCTTCAAGGAAGTCGCCCTTGCTGGTGGCGCCGTCGCCGCACGTGGTGACCACGACCCGATGCTCGCCACGAATCTTGAACGCGCTGGCGACGCCGCATGCATGCAGGGCCTGGGTGGCGATCGGAACACAGATCGGAAAGTCCTCGGCCACCGCTGGCTCGGCAAAGTCACTGCCGCGCTCGTCACCGCCCCAATACAGAAGGATTTCTTCCATACGCACACCGCGCATCAACTGCACGGCGGTGTCGCGGTAATACGGCACCAATACGTCTTCTGCATGCATCACGCTGCCGACGGCGACACCGATCGCTTCCTGGCCCAATGTCGGCGCGTAAGTACCAATGCGCCCGGTGCGTTGCAGGGCGACGGCTTTCTGATCGAAAAGGCGAGTCAAGACCATTTGCCGATAAAGGCGCGCCAGCAAATTAAAGTCGTCGGCCCAGAGGGGGAGATCGCCGAGTAATTGACCTTCGGGGGATAAAAATCGGGTGTAAGGCAGCTCAACCTTGTGCGGCATTACAGGGCTCCTGGCACGCGGGGTGTGCGTGCGGTGGTCAAGCCCGACGCTTATGGCGCCGGGCCTTGGGAGCAAGCTGGCCGGATAAGGCCCTCACTCCTTCATCGGTACAGCACTTTCTCCGCCAACTCGTCCGCGACCCGGGCCGGAGAGCGTTTTTCAGCCTGGGCATGGGCAAAGACTTCGGTCAGCCGTGAGCTGATTTTCGACAGGTGCGCGGTGATGGTCGTGAGCGCTTCGCCACGGTGTTTGAGCGACACATAGATCAACCCGCCGGAATTGATCACGTAATCCGGCGCATACAGAATGCCGCGTCGTTCCAGTTGATCGGCGACGTCCAGATGAGTCAGTTGATTGTTCGCCGAACCGGCCACTGCCGAACAGCGCAGTTGCGTCACGCTGTGGCTGTTGAGCACACCGCCGAGACCGCAGGGCGCGAGAATGTCACACGGGGTGCTCAGCAATGCATCGTTGGCAATCGGGTGCGCGCCGAGTTGTTCCATGGCCAGTTGCACCTTGCCGTGGTCGATGTCGCTGACCAGTAGCTCGGCCCCCGCCGCGTGCAGTTGCTCGGCCAAGGCATAACCGACATTGCCCAACCCTTGAATCGCCACTCGCAAACCTTCGAGATTGTCGCTGCCCAGGCGGGCCATGGCGGTGGCACGAATGCCAGTGAACACCCCCATCGCCGCGTGAGGCGCAGGGTCGCCCGCCGAGGTGGTGCTGGTGACGTATTGAGTTTGTTGGGCGATGCAATCCATGTCCGCCACCGAAGTGCCGCTGTCGATCGCGGTGATATAACGGCCATCAAGCTGGTTGATGCAGCGGCCGAAGGCTTCGAAAATCGCCGCGCGGTTTTCCACATGGACCGGACGAACAATTACTGCGACGCCACCGCCCTGTGCCAGGCCGGCCAATGCCGCCTTGTAACTCATGCCTCGAGCAAGGCGCACGGCATCCTCGATGGCAGACTCGTCGCTGGGATAGGCAAGGTAACGACACCCGCCCAGGGCTGGCCCCAGACGGCTGTTATGAATGGCAATGACCGCCTTCAACCCGGTAACCGGGTCGACGCTCAGATGCAGCGATTCAAGGCGAGTGCTTTGCATGAGAGCGAACATCGTAAGGCTCCCGAATCACTTCTTGTAGTCGCCAGTATAGGCTTGCGCCCAAAAATTGCTGAAGCGCACAGGAATAAGCAACGCCGCCATGCTGGCTTTCGGAAATAACCTGCTGCGACCGGTGCGCGGCACTGGACGAATGCCGGGGACGGGGCTAAAACGAGGCATTCCCTGGAGATTTTGATGACGCCCCGCCAACGTTTTTTCGACTGCCTGCAACGAACACCGCCCGCGCTGTTCGAGGCGGCGTTGTGGATTGCGGCCGAACACGATAACGAGGTGAGCCCGGAGGGAGTGCTGAACGACTTCAGGGACCTGCAACAGCGAGTCAGTTATGGCTTGCCGATGCTGCCGGTGAGTGAACTGGCCCAGCCCTTGTTGCGACGCATGAATGACCTGGGATTCGCCCAGGATGATTTCACCCCGCTGCGCCCGCAAGTGGCCCTGCTCGATAAAGTACTGGTACGCCGGCGTGGCCAGCCGCTGGCCTTGGGGTTGATCGCGCTGGAGCTGGCCAAAGGTCTGGAAATCCCCATGGTCGGGGTCAACTTCCCCGGGCATTTCCTGCTGCGCGTACCCGGTGCCGATCACCTGCTCGACCCTTGTGGCGGACGCCGCTTGTACCCCAACGATTGCCGGGAACTGCTGCACCGCCAGTACGGCCCGAACATCAAGCTCAGCGCCGAACACTTGGTCACCGCCGAACCGGGGCAGATGTTGCAACGGCTGTCGCGCAACCTGCGTCAGTTGCACCTTTCCAATGATGATTACATCGGCGCCCTGATCGACGCCGAACGCGTGCTGGAACTGGGCAACGCCAGCGCGTCCGACTACCTGGCCCGGGCCAGCCTCTATCAGCGGCTCGATTGCCCGAACGCCGAGCGCTTCGACCTCGAACATGCCCTATTGCTCAGCGACGACCCGATCCAGCGGATTCGTCTCACTGAGCGGCTGGGGCATTTACCGCCTAACTCCATCGTGCATTGACCGCCGCTTTTTTTGTAGGAGCGAGGCTTGCCCGCGATCCAGGCGCCTCGGTTCATCAGGAATACCGCGTTATCGTTCTTCGCGGGCAAGCCTCGCTCCTACGGGTTCGGTGTGGGGCTTCAGGGGGTATCTGGCTGGTTCGCCGGATGGGCCTGGATGAACGCCGGGTGCGCGGCGGCCAGTGCCGCTACGCGACGAATCCTTGGATACGCCTCCAGCGAAATATTGAAACGCTCAGCGGCGTACAGCTGCGGGATCAGGTAGACATCGGCCAACCCCGGCAGTAGACCAAAGCAATAACCCTCAGCGCCGATCAACTGCTCCACCGTCGCCAATCCGTGGCTGATCCAATGGCCGATCCACTCCGTCACCTGCGTCTCATCGTGGCCCAACTGCCGAAGCTTGTTGAGCACGCTGACGTTGTGCAACGGATGCACATCGCAACCAATCACCGCCGCCACCCCGCGCTCATGGGCGCGAGCGGCAAGGTCCCTGGACAACAGCGGCACCTGTGGAAAACGTTCCTCCAGGTACTCGATGATTGCCGGTGACTGGATCAGCAGTTCGCCTTCATCAGTGCGCAAGGCCGGTACTCGACCTTGTGGGTTAATGGCGAGATACGGTGGCTGGCGATGCTCGCCACCTGCCGGCGCGATCAGGTTGATCGGCAGCGCCTGGTAATCCAGCCCCTTGAGCGCCAGCGCGATACGCACCCGATAGGACGAAGTCGAACGGTAGTAGGTATAGAGTTCCATAACCTGCTCCTCTTAGCGTGCCGGCAGTACTTTGCCGCGGCACTCGCCAAAACCGATGGAGGCAAAACCATCGCGACTGCAACGGGCACGCAGGATGATTTCGTCGCCGTCCTCAAGGAACTTGCGCACCTCGCCCGACGCCAACTCGATTGGTTTTTTACCGCCCTCGGTGATTTCCAGCAGACTGCCAAACTGACCGCTTTGCGGGCCCGACAAAGTGCCTGAACCGAACAGGTCACCGGCCTGCAACTGGCAACCGTTGACGCTGTGGTGCGCGACCAGTTGCGCCACGGTCCAGTACATATGTTGTGTGTTGCTCAGCGTCAGGCGCTGGGCCGGCAGGTTTTTCTCGCGCATGGTTTCGGTGAGCAGCAGCACTTCGAGTTCGATATCGAAGGCCCCAGCGGTTTGATCGCGCTTGTCGAACAGGTACGACAGCGGCTGCGGGTCACCTTCCGGACGGGCCGGCTGGGCACGACGGAACGGCTCCAGCGCTTCGGCGGTCACAACCCACGGCGAGATGCTGGTGATAAAACTCTTGGACAGGAACGGGCCCAGTGGCTGGTATTCCCAGGCCTGGATGTCGCGTGCCGACCAGTCGTTGAGCAGGCAGAAACCGGCGATATGATCGGCGGCGTCGCCGATGGCGATGGAGTCGCCCATCTCGTTGCCCTGACCGATCCAGATGCCCAGTTCCAGTTCGTAATCCAGACGAGCGCAGGGACCAAACGTCGGCTCGGTCTGACCGGCCGGCAAGGTCTGGCCTTTCGGACGGCGAACGTCGGTGCCGGACGGGCGAATGGTCGAAGCGCGGCCGTGATAACCGATGGGCACGTACTTATAGTTCGGCAACAGCGGGTTGTCGGGACGAAACAATTTACCGACGTTTTGCGCGTGCTCGATGCCGACATAGAAGTCGGTGTAATCGTTGATTTTCGCCGGCAGGTGCATTTCGCAATTGACTGCCAGTGGCAGCAGTTTCGCGCCTTGGGCTTCGATCTTGCCGTGCAGGGTGCTGCCTTCGGCAAACAGTTCCAGCAGGCGTTCACGCAGAGCGACGCGAGCCTCGCGGCCCAGTTCGAAGAATGCATTCAGCTGACCGCCACGGGTGGCTTCGACGGCTGTGCGCGCAGTGCCGTCGAACAGACCGGCGTCAAGCGCTGCTTCCAGATCAAAAATGTGATCGCCGATCGCCACGCCGCTGCGCGGTGCGCCCCCCTCGATGCTGAACACCCCCAACGGCAGGTTTTGCAGCGGGAAATCGCTGTGGCCGTTGGCGGAGGTAACCCAGCTACGAGTGATGGAAGTCTGAGTCATGGGTTATCTCCGGGTCGGGTCGAAAGTGGCGGGCAGCGAGGCCCAGCAAGCATCGTAGTTGTTTTGCAGTTGCGGGCATTCAAGGGCGAAACGGCTCGGACGCAGCACTTGGCTGGTCTCGAACATGAACGCCATCGTGTTGTCGATTTTAGCCGGGGCCAGCTCGACATTGATCGCCTTGGTGCAGGTTTCGCCGTCGGGACCATGCGCGCTCATACAGCTGTGCAAGGACGCGCCACCCGGCACGAAACCTTCGGCCTTGGCGTCATAGGCGCCCTGGATCAGGCCCATGAACTCGTTCATCAGGTTGCGGTGGAACCACGGTGGCCGGAAGGTTTTTTCGGCCACCATCCAGCGCGGCGGGAAGATCACGAAATCGAGGTTGGCCAGACCGTGAACGCTGGTCGGCGAAGTCAGGACGGTGAAAATCGACGGATCCGGGTGATCGAAACTGACCGTGCCGATGGTGTTGAAACGGCGCAGGTCGTATTTGTACGGCACGTTATTGCCGTGCCAGGCCACCACGTTCAGCGGCGAGTGATCGAGCTCGCACCCCCACAGCTCGCCGAGGAATTTCTGCACCAGCGTGGTCGGTTGCTTGAGGTGTTCGTAGTGCGCAACCGGGGTCAGGAAGTCCCGTGCATTGGCCAGGCCGTTGCTGCCGATAGGCCCGAGGTCCGGCAGGCGTAGCGGCGCTCCGTGGTTTTCGGCAATGTAGCCGCGGGCCTGCGGGTCGAGCAATTCGACACGAAACTTCAGGCCGCGAGGCAGTACGGCGATTTCCAGCGGCTCAAGCTCCAGCACGCCCAGTTCGGTGACGATGCGCAGCCGTCCCTGTTCAGGAACCAGCAGCAGTTCACCGTCGGCGTTGAAGAACACGCGCTCCATGGAGCGGTTGGCGCAGTAGCTATAGATGCTGATCCCGGCGGGTTTTTCCGCACCTGAATTGGCGGCCATGCTCACCAGTCCGTCGATGAAATCGGTCGGCTCGCTCGGGATGTCCAACGGATTCCAACGCAGGCGATTGGGGGTGACTTCAGCCAACGGCCCACCGGCCAATTGCCGATCCAGTTTAACGAATGCCGGGTGATTGGCCGACGGCTGAATCCGATACATCCAGGTCCGCCGCGCTTCGCTGCGAGGCATGGTGAACGCGGTGCCGGAGAACAGTTCGGTGTAGAGACCGTAAGGGGCTTTTTGCGGGGAGTTCTGGCCGACGGGCAGTGCGCCGGGCAACGCTTCGCTACTGAATTCGTTGCCGAAGCCTGACTGATAAACCAGCGCGGGCGCCGTTGAATCGAGGTTCATGGAGCCTCCTGAACAGGGAGTAGGCAATGGCCTGTCGCTCAATTGCAGAGGACGTTGCACGCCGGGGTTGTTTTTATCGTAATTCAATTACGCATAACGTAATTTGATTGGTATTGACCGTCAAGCTATAAAGACGCCCATTCATCCCGGGATCACACCGCCTCCATGGAAAAACCAATCAGCGACAGCAACGGCAAACAGAAGGTGCGCTCGGCCGAAGTCGGCACCGACATCCTCAAGGCACTGGCCGAGTTGTCGCCATCGACTTCGTTGTCGCGGCTGGCCGAACACGTGCAGATGCCGGCGAGCAAGGTTCACCGCTATTTGCAGGCGTTGATTGCCAGCGGTTTTGCCGAACAAAACGCCGCAACCAACCATTACGGTCTGGGCCGCGAAGCCCTGCGCGTAGGGCTGGCCGCACTCAACAGTATGGACGTGTTGAAAGTCGCCGCCCTGCCGCTGGCCGAACTGCGCGACGAGTTGAACGAGACCTGCTTCCTCGCGGTATGGGGCAATCAGGGGGCGACCGTGGTGCATATCGAACCGGCGGTGCGCGCCGTGACGGTGGTGACGCAATTGGGGTCGGTATTGCCGTTGCTCAGCTCATCGACAGGCCTGGTGTTTGGCGCGTTTCTGCCCAAGCGCGAAACTGTCGACCTGCGCGAACAGGAACTGCAAGCCGGCGGCGTCCATGCCCTGGCCGACGATCAACACTATGCGACATTGTGCGAACAGATCCGCGATCGCGGTCTGCATCATGTGCATGGCTTGCTGATGCCGGGGGTCGATGCCCTGTCGGCGCCCGTGTTCAACGCCGTCGGGCGCGTCGCGGCCGTCATGACGATTGTCGGCCCGACCTCGTTGTTTCATGCTGACGAAAACGGCCCGGCGGCGCAGCGGTTGCTGGCGGCGACACGAGCCGTGAGTTGGCGGATGGGCTATGAACCGAGCGTCGTCGTTGGTTAATCGGTACTTATTCCAGCAGCGTCCGCTCGCTGGAATCGGGCTCTGCCAGCGCCTCCTTCATCAGTTCGGTCATGACTGCCAGATCGACCTTTTTTCCACTGCACGCCGAGACAACGCTCATGCAGGTATTCACTTCTCGCAGCTGTTTGGCGATCAACTTTTGCGCCTGCGAGAACCCCAACTTTCCAATATGCAAAGTGCCCAGTTCCAGCATGCAATCCAGAAAGCTGGAAAACACTTTTTCGTTATCACCTTCGTAATAAGCCACCCCTCCTTCAAACACCCCTTTAGCCATCACTGCAGCGCTCAACCCGAGACCGATGGGTGGGAAGATGCACCCAATAACAGCGACCGCCGCCACCGCCGCGTCATAGGACAGGTTGGCAACAATTTCGATGAGACTGGAAGTCTGGGCATCTACGCCTTCAATAATCTGTCTGATCATGTCTGTGTAGCAATGAGAGAAGTTGAAGACGCGGCTATTGGCTTGCAGTAGCGGCGGCTTGACGTCCGCACTGCTGTTAACGATCCCGTCAACGAAGGTTTTGATCACTCGCTGATCGCTAAATTTTGCTCGTTTACAGTAATAAACGCCCAGTCTCCCTGCTCTTACCGACGCTGAAAATTCGGCCAGCGGTCGAAACCATCTGCCATCCGGTGCATGTGGGGTATACAGGAAATCCTGAACAACGCCTTTGTCCATTGTGCGAAAAACATAAACACCCTGGATCTTGCGGCCCTGCAAATAGAACTTGTACACGCCTTCGCGCTGGGGATAATCGGGATAATCCGCCCCGATCGAAGAGTTGGGCTCCGGGACGAGCAAGCGATCAATGAGCCGTTCGATACGCTCATACTGTTGACGCTCAAGTACACCCGCAAACAGTTCAGCCAACGCCGCTCGTCGCATCTCATGCAGTTGCACGTTTACATACACGTCGCGCCTCAGCTCATAGCCTGGCGAATCTTTATCCAGGTAATCCGAAGACAGCATGTCGATGTATTTCTCACCCGGACGCAGCGCCTTCGACCAATTGGCGATGTACTTATTCAGTAAGTCGGACATCGGTGGATGTCCTGGCAACAGCCGGATTCCTGGATAAATACCGGGGTTATGCGCCGGGCCACTGTCTTCGGTGATGTGATGTTCTTTGATGATGAGTTGGGTCAACGTCATCGCCTGCGAGTCGGCCAGTTCGACCATGATCAGGTCGGGGTTCACGGACACTGACTCACCGTTGTCCGCCATCAGTTCGTCGGCCATCTTTTTAACGAGATTGAACGCAAATTGTTCGTAACTGATCAGCCCGGCTTCATGGCTGGCAAGGCGGGTCAGCGCTTTCAGTTCGGTGTTCAACCGAGCGAAGTACGTTCGATGGTGATCAGTGGCTGAACGATAACCCGCGGGGGTGACCGCCTGCATTTCACCTTGTAACCAACCGACGTTGAGCAATACCCCTTGGCGTAACGCACCGGCACCGACTGTTGGCCACGGGTTGCGCTTGATGCCACGCCATTGGCTGGGCAGTTCCGGTACAAGCCTCATGTAAGCGTCAGTTCTGTCTCGCTCGCTGGCATGAGATTGCCGACTGAGGTAACTGCGTCCTTCTGGCAGTCCTACCCATTCGGCGATATGAAAGTTCAGCTGCTTGATGCTCACGAACTCATACCACGACGTGCCCCCAGGCGCCTGCGGTGCATAGAGCACACATGGGCCGGCTTCACCTTCTGGCCCGCAGTAGACGATCAACCCCTGGAAAGGCACTTTCCAGCCGTCAAGCGAAAGATCGCCCAGGGAGTAACCCTGCGCGTGAAGCCTGCCCAGATTAACGATTTTCAGGCTGTGTTCGCTGATATGCCCCTGCAAATGAGCGCTGAGCGAGCTCAAGTCTGTGCGACTGTCTAATACGGCCTGCAGCGCCTGAAGCACTTCTTCGTTGGTGTACGTCTCTTCAAATTTTTTGGCATACAGGGATCGCATGCTCGCGCCGCCTATATCCTCCAACAGATCTTGCTCGGTGATCTCAGGCGGCAGCGTCTCGCCTTCGAGGGTGATCTCCAAGGGCGCGGCAGCCGAATCGTACAAGCCATTGAGCAGGAATTCGGGAAGTGTCAGGCGATTGCATTGAACAACCTTCTGCTTTGCGACATAGAACGTATGGCGCGTGTTGACGAAAATCTGCTCAGGATCAACCACGACACCCGAAGGGATCCTGACCATCTCTCGGGCATAAAATTGAGCAAACATTTTAAGGGACTTGGCTTCCCTCAACAGGTCATCCAGCGCTTGCTCATGTTTCGCTAGCGCCTGTTCCGTATTGAAGTAGTACTGGCGATCTTCTTCACTGGCACGCTGCAGCCAATCAGGTATCTGCTGTGGTTGTTCAGCCAGCATCCGCGTGGACGGCCGCAGAAGTTCTACTTGAACGCTGCTTTCTAAAACTTGAATATTCATGCGGGCTTCCTTGTGCACATTTCAAAAATAAATAATCCGGCAACGCTGCCAGCCATGGCGGCGTTGCCGGATTGATCATTCAGTGATTACTTGCGGAAGGACTCAACCACAAGACGACCAACATGGTTAATGTCGATCATATCCAACTCAACAATCCGATAAGCAGGATCGAAAGTCCATTGCTTGAAAAACACACCTGCGTAAGTATCATCGAAAGCCGGAAATTCATCCGTCTGCACTTTTTCCATGATCGCCCAACTCAAACTCTTGGAATAATCAACGACCTGTTCGCCCTGATCATTGATGACCACAGACGTGAGATAGGTTTCATCCACATTGATCGTGTAGCCCATTTTCTTGAAAATCTTGCCGAGCTCCTCGCTCACTGCTTCAAATAATTCGCTTTTCATCCACTCGCTTCCTTTCAATAAATGATTAGTCGACCCACACACAAAAAAACAACTATCAATTTGACCGGGTCGAGGCACACTTTATAAACAGCAAAGCGTTGGAAGTACACCCCGCAACTTGTGTGCATTCGTAAGCATTCACAAACACCTCAAACAACTAACCCCAACACTTTCGCCCTGGCCACCGCTTGAGTTCTACGCTCCACCCCCAACTTTCCGTTAATCCGTCGCGCGTGGGTTTTTACTGTATGTAACGATATAAACAATTGGTCGGCAATTTGTTGATTGGAGTTTCCCTGAGCCACTAACTTAAGGACTTCTATTTCCCGCTGGCTTAGCTTGTTTTGAGCCGAGGCCGTTGGCCCTGGACAGCTAACTGACACGGTACATCCGATGGCCTCCGGCAGCCGTGGCTGGCGCAACTGGAGATCGCGCAAGGTTTGTTGAAAGTTGCAGCGCTCGACCAGGACCAAGCCTTCTTGCAACGACTGCCGGGCCATGACAGCGTCGCCTGTCAGCCAGGCGACTTCTGCTGATGCCAAGTGCAATTGCGCTTGCAGCCGAGACATCCCTCGCTGTCGTGCCCACTGCAACTGGGTTTCGAGCCGGGCCAAAGGCGTTTGCGCCTGCCCCAGGTTCACCTCGGCCAGCACCTGCAAATATTCAAGGCCAGGAATCAGCTCCAGCGTCGCCGGTGGCGCCTGTCGTGCATGCGGGCCGTGATAGTGGCGCAAGACGCGGATCAGGGCTTCGTGTGCCAACTCCGCCCGCCCCTGCTGCAACCAGAAATGGCAACTCAGGTGCAACAGGGCGCTGCGATACACCGTGTCCGGAATTTGCCGTTGCTGCATGACCCGTTCGGCATCACGCAGAAGGTCGAACGCTTGCGCATAATCCAGGCGATTGGCAGCGAGTTGCGCCAGACCGAGAAACCCATACAGCGCTCGTTTGTCATGGTTGCGCAGACAGACCTGCAATCCGTTTTCGAAATACGCGGCAGCCTGCGCATCCTGGCCCTGACACAGGTTCAAACGCCCCCGATGCAAGGCAATACGCCCCATCAGTGGCTCGGCCAGTGGTTGTTGCTGCGCGAGCAAGTCGTGCAGGTTGGCCAGCAAACTCTCGGCCCGGCCGCTGGCCCCTCGCTGCTCGAGCAATTGCGCGTGATCGAGCTCCAGCAGACACTCAAACACCAATGATCCTTTGGCACGGGCCAGGCACAACGCTTCACGGTTGATCGCCTGCGCAACGTCGAGTTCGCCTCTGAGCAACGCTTGTTGGGTCAGACCGGACAGGCACATCAGCCGGGCTGTCCAGAGCTCGGGGCCGAGCTCGCCGAGCGCCTCCAGCAAGTGCGCGCGTGAGCCATCCATGCGCCCCTGCAAATGCAGCAACCACCCCTGTTGTGCCTGCCAGCGCGCGATCAATTGCCGTTGAAGGAGCGCCGACGGCTGAGGCATGAAACGCGACAAATGTTCGATGCATTCGCCTGCCTGCTCGAATCGCCCGGCAAACAGCAGAGTTGCGGTGATCAACCCGACCAGTTGCGGCGAGCCGAGCATCAGGTCGGCGCCCTGCTGCTCATGTAAACGCAACAGGAGCACCACGGTCTGCTCCTCGAACAGCTGCTCGAAACTGAAATGCTGCAGCAGACTGACCGCAACCTCGAACTCTTCGGCCAGCAAGGCCTGCTCAAACGCGGCTTTCCAGTCCAGTTCGGCCGCAAACCACTGACACGCGCGGCGGTGCCAGGAGCGTCCGGCCGGCCACTGCTCTTCGCGCATCAACTGTGAGAGTGGGGCGAACACCTGCTGCCAGTCTGTCGAGTCCTGCCAAGGGTCGATGAAACAACCCAACGCCTGCAAGGCACTCAGCCATTGGGCGCCCTCGCCCGCGCCGAACAAGTGATCGCACAGCCGGGCATTGAAGCGTGGCAAGTGAGCCAGGACCCGCCAGGCTTCTGCAAGCTCCGGGGTCAGGCTGGCGAACAACTCATGTTCCAGGTAGTCGTGCAGCGTGTCCGCTCGAGCGTGTTTGTCATTGCGTGACCAGTCGCATTTTTGCAGCAGCGCCATCCGCACGCCGGCGCACCAGCCACCTGTGCGCGCGAAAATCCTGCAGGCTCCTTTGTGCGCCTGCGCCGGTTCCAGGTGATGCAACAGGTGTTCAATCTCCTCTTGATTGAACGCCAGCGTGGCGCGCTCGCAATCGTACAGTTCGTCATCGAGTAACAACCGTGGCCAATTGCATTGCGGCCGACGGCGACCACTCAGCCACCAGGTGACCATCGGACTGTTGACGGACAACAGTCGGTCAAGCAACAGATCCAGTTCCGGGTTGGGAAGACGGCAGTAGTCATCAAGCGCCAACCAGATCGGCGTCTGCAACCGAGCGAGGGACTCAAGCAAAGCAGGTTCGTCCGACGCGCCAAGCCCCAGTGCCTGCGCGAGCAGCTGTCGAAAACCAGCCGCATTCATCGGCTCTCCCGCCAACGGCAGCCAACAGACCCGACACTGTTCGGGCACCTGCAACAGGCATTCGGTGAGCAGTGCGCTCTTGCCGCTGCCGGGCGGTGCGCAGAGCAATTTCACTCGCGCGGTCGATGCCAGCAACGGCTCGATCAACCGGTCGCGAGTCAGGTGATGGGAAGACAAACGGGGCAGGAGTCCAGGACGGTCCAGACATGGCGTCATGGCAGTCATAGTGGTGCGCCTTTTTATAATTGTGGCGCCACCCTAGCCCTCTCCACACAGCTTGTTGAAGAAGTATTCAACAGACTGATCGACACCTATAAAAAAGGTGACCGCAAGGTCACCTTTTGTGTAGGAGGCTGTAGGAATGATTACCTCACCCCTGTACTCCTTAGGGCTGCCGGCGTGTAGTCCCCTGCTTTGGCATCGATATTGAATTCGAAGCTGTGCTTCTCCTCGTTCTTCATCCCCAGTGCAATGTAGCGACCGGCGATCAGGTCATACAACGCTTCAACGGTGTAGGCCGGAACCTGGTGATCGTAGTAGAACTGCGCGTGTCCTTCGGCGACACGCCAGAGTTGACCACGACCGTCGTAGTGATCGGCCAACGCCACTTGCCAACTGTCTTCGTCGAGATACATGTGACGCTTGGCATACACGTGCCGCTCGTTGGGCTTGACCGTGGCGACGACCTCCCAGACCCGATGCAACTCATAGCGGGTCAAGTCCTGATTGATGTGCCCGGCTTTGATCACATCGTTGTAGGTGAGGCTGGGCGAGTCGAGTTTGTAGCTGTTGTACGGGATGTACATTTCTTTCTTGCCGATCAGCTTCCAGTCGTAGCGATCCGGGGCGCCGGAAAACATGTCGAAGTTGTCGGTGGTGCGCAGCCCGTCGGACGAAGAGCCTACGCCGTCATAGGCCACTTGCGGCGCTCGCCGCACGCGGCGCTGGCCGGCGTTGTAAATCCAGGCCTTGCGCGGCTCCTTGACCTGATCGAGGGTCTCATGCACCAGCAACACGTTACCCGCGAGCCGCGCCGGCGCGGTCACTTCCTGCTTGAAATAGCTGAGGACGTTCTCATCACTGCCCGGTTTCAAATCACCCAGCAACGACGGCACAGCGACCTCGTCCTTGAACCGGATAACGGTGTAATCACCATTGGACTGCGGCGTTGCCTGGGTAATGGTGCGACGCAGATTACCGCCGTGGTAACGGGTGATGTGGTTCCAGATCACCTCGACGCCGTTCTTCGGAATCGGGAAGGCGTAATAGCGATTGCCGGTGAAATTGGCCAGGCCGTTGCCGTCGTTGATCGGCGTCACATTCAGGGCGCTGCGCTTGGCCGATTCATTGATCTCCAGTGGTACGGCCACAGTCCGGTGGGTCGGATAGACCGGGATCCTGTAGGTCTCGGGGTAGCGTTTGAACATCGCTATTTGCCCGTCGGAGAGCTTGTCCTTGTACTTATCGACCGTCGCGGCCGTGATGGTAAACAGCGGTTTTTCATTGGCAAACGGGTCGGCCAGGAAACCTTTACTGTCCACCGCGCCCGCGTTTTTCGGGAGGCCACCGGTCCAGGCCGGGATCGAGCCGTCGGCGTTGCCGGCCTTCTCGGCGCCCAACGGCGTCAGGCGGGTGCCGAGCGTGTTCGCTTCTTCCGGCGACACCGCCGCCATCACGTCGGCGGCCAGCAGGCTCAGGGCCAGAACGCCGCATTGCAGAATCATCTTGCGCATTGAAATCATCCTTCTCAGCCAGATCAGAAGTTCACGCCAACACTCAGCGCCAGGAAGTCGCGATCTACCAGGGTGTTGTAGTCACCGCCGAAGAAATCGGTGTAACTCAAGCTCGCGGTATAGGTATTGCGGTAGTCGGCATCGACGCCGACGCTGATGGCCTTGGCGCCTTCGTTGAACAACCCGTTGGGGCCGTAACCGGACACGTCGTGCGACCAGGACAGGTTGGGTTTGAAGTTGATCCCGGCAACGACGTTGTTGTAGTCGAGGATGGCGCGGGCGCGGTAACCCCAGGAGGTCGACGTGACGAAACCGTCGGTGTCACCGCCAAAACCGTATTGGCCGTACACCGAATCCCGGCCGTAGCGCAGCTTGCTGCGCGACTCCAGCCCGCCGACCCGGACAACCGCCGCTTCGCCCACGAGTGTCAGGCGGTCGGCGCCCGCCACCTGATCGATGAAGTGCGTCAGGGTGCTCTGGACCTGCGTGATTTCCTTGCGCCGGTAGCCTTTGTTGTCGGCACCGGGGCTAGTCGCGATAGGTGATGCGGCACCGCCCGCGATCGGGTTGAGCATCGCCAGGGTCAGGTCGGTGCTGTTGATCTGCACCGGCGCGTTGGGCCGATAGCTGATCTCGCCGGTCCACGCGGTGCCGGTCGGCAACGTAGTGGAGAAACTCGCGCCGTAGAGGCGAATGTCTTCCGGGTATTCGAGGTAATACTGGCCGCGACCGAGCATCACACTCTGCGCGAGGGCCGAGCCGGTGCCGGGCGCAACACGGTTGGCGGTGGCGACGATCCCCGGAATACTCGCCAGCGTGCCCGGTCCGGCAGTGCTGGTGCCGACCGTTGGCGTGCGGCTGTGGTAGTTCATGAAATACAGGCCGTACTCGGTGTCGTCACCGAGCCAGCGCAACGCCGTCCCCCATTGCCCGGAGTCGCGGGCATCGCGGTCCCCGCCACGGGGAACGATCACGCCTTCCCTGCCGACCTCAAAGCCCTGGCCAAACGCAGCAGCGATCGGTTGCAGCGGCGCAATGGCCGGGCTCCCAACGGTGTACCCCTTATTGCAACCGTCCGCCGCCACGTCGCTGCCAAAGAACGTGCCGCAGTTATCGAGAACGGTCTGGTCCCATTCCAGTTGATAGAACGCTTCCACAGTGAGCTTGTCGGTCAGCCCCTGGGAGGCGAACAGCATGTTCACCGGAATCAGGCCTTCCTTGATCTCCGCGCCAGGACGGCGGAACGCCGACACGTCGACCGGGTTGATGCTGTTGATCGAGTTGCCGATGAAGGTACTTTCACCCCAGCTGACTACCTGCTTGCCGGCGCGCACCGTGCCCGGCAGATCGGCGATGGAATAGTTGTGATAGACGAAGGCATCGAGGATCTGCGCACCAGAGGACTTGGCGCCTTCCTTGCGGCCATGGTCACTGATCTGTTTGAAAGGGCGGTCTTCGTCCTGCAACTCGAAGTCGTACCAGTATTTGCCACGGACGAACACGCCGGTGTCGCCATACTTCAATTCGAGATCGTGAATGCCCTTGAAGATCTTCGAGAAGGTTTCACCCTTCTTGAAGTTCAGTCGCCCGTCGTCACCGGTCGACGCCTGGCCGGTGCCGCCGTTGACGATCCCTACCAGGGACTTATCGGCATCGCGCATGCCCCAGCTCGCGCCAACGGACAGCGAAGAATCAAACGTCCCCTCGATTTCCCCAATGTTGAATGAAACAGCCTGTGCCTGGGCACAGCAACCCAAGGCAACCGCAGCGGCTAGCGCTTGCGGTGTGAAGATGGCGCGCATTGTTGTTTTTGTCATGCGTCTTCCCCGGTGAGTGACAGAAGGCCCCACCCTACTGCCGCCCGCTGGGGGCGATAAGCGCACCAAGGAGGTATTCGCGGTGTCGCTCTAAAGAATGAATGGCCGTCAGGATTGGAGGATTGCGCGGGGTATGGATGGGCTGGATGGAGGGTTATCAGCCGAACGCATCAGATAGGCAACCGCGCACCTGTAGCAGCAGCCTGCGGCAGCTGCTTCGGAGGTCAGCATCATGACTGTTGCCAACTCTGTAACGGTGCATGTCAGGAATCGCTATTTTTCCTTTTGACTCAAACGCTTATTCTTGCCGGGCTTTCACGGCAAACGGCCTGAAAGCACGAAGCAATGGCACGTGATCCGCCTGCTCCATTAGCCGCAGATTTCAGATGCGTTGAAGATTTTCAGCTCGTCACCCGTGTACACAGACGTTGATTTGTAGCTCCTTGATTTAACGTCTTACTTTGGCCGCTGCGTTTGCAGCGGCCTTTTTTATGGGCGATGGTTTGCAGGGCGCGAGTTAAACATCCGGTGAAGACATCTTGCGCGCTGATCGACTTGAGTCTACTCACGTATTGTTCAGGCTTGCAGCCAAGTGGCTTCGGCTACCCGCATGAAGTTGTCGCCGAATATGGCGTTGATGTCAGTGTCTTGGTAGCCAAGGTGCTCGAGCGCCCGAGCGATCTCTGGCAATTTTTCAGGTTGTAGTTGAGTTTGAGCGCTCACACCCCCGTAGTAAGCCTTCGGCCACCAGGCTTCCTCACTCACACCATCAGGCAGGTCATTCAGATCAGGGTAGAGTTCGGTATCAAGACCCAGGCCAATATGTGCAGCGCCAACGCGTTCCGCCAAATAGTCAATTTGGCGAACAAAAGCGTTCACGGACGCTTGAGGGTCACCCAGAAATATCCCGAGTCCCGTCAAGCCGATAACACCGCCTGAGGCGGCGCAGGCGAGTATCTGTTCGTCATCGATAGTACGGGGATGATCAAATATAGCGTTGATATTAGTATGAGAAAAAACGACTGGACGCTGTGACAACTCCATAATCTCAAGACTGGAACGCTTGCTGGCGTGTGAGCAGTCCATGACGATGCCTGCCGTGTTTATCGCCGCCACGATTTCACGTCCAATGGACGAAAGTCCGATACCCGCTCCGTGACAGCCGCCGGCGCAGCCATTGTCCCTGTTATAGGCAAGCAGTATCTGCTTCACCCCAAGCGAAGCAAATAACGCGACCATCGCTGGATCCTGCAAAAGCATATTCGAGCCTTCCAGATCAAACGACACCGCCAACTTTTTTTGATCCCGTGCACGATAAATGTCGGCAACATTTCGCACCAACACGAGTTTGTCCGTGTGATAAGTGATCCAGTTTCTGAAGCCTGCAATGACCTGCATCACTGTAGGAAAGGGAGTCATGTCCATGCCAACGTTCACTGAAACATGGTGGAAACCAGCTTTTTGATAGCGAAGTAATGCAGACATGTCCTGGTTTGGTAGAAGAGGAAGACAGGCATGCGCTTCCCACCTGATACCCGAAGCACCTCTCGAATTTGACTCAGTGTTCGCATGTCTCACGCTAGACTCCAGATGTATTTGCGTTCACACAGGGTACCGTTTATATCACGTGCATCTCGCTAAGCCGCTACTGCCTACACACACTAGAGAGAGTGCCTACAAGGTTCTGTAAGCATGCGAAGCGCCACATCGAATAAGGTTAATTTCAAGCCAGCCATTATTTTTATTAGCACGCTGACTTCAACCTAATTCATTGTGAGCAATCCCTCATGAAACCTATTAATTACAACAAGCATCGCGCCACTAAAAGTTTCAACAGTCGAATACGTTTTCTAATTTTTCACTACACGGCCGGTAACTTCTCCAGTTCGGTCAATGCACTGACCGGGCCGAATGTCAGCGCCCATTATCTGGTTCCCGATATCACTGATCCGAGCTATATCAAAGCAGGTTATACCGGGCAGGAAGTCTTCAATCTCGTCGACGAAACCCATCGCGCATGGCATGCGGGCGTCAGCCAGTGGGGCAATCGCAGCAATCTGAACGATACGTCCATCGGCGTCGAAATCGTCAACCTTGCGACGTTTGACCAAGGGGTTTTCAACTTCCCGCCGTATCAGCCAGAGCAAATTTGCGCGATTGAGGAATTGGCGCTGAACATCCTTGAACGCTACCCGGATATCAGCCCAACCCGTGTTCTGGGGCACTCCGATATTGCGGCAGGCCGCAAAAGTGACCCTGGGCCGAAGTTTCCCTGGCATGCACTTCACCTGAAAGGTGTCGGCGCCTGGTTCGACGAGGCCACCCGGGATACTTATCTGCAGCAATACAACGAAACCGGCATCCCCACCCAAACCACATTGCTGACATTGTTCAAGACTTACGGGTATGACGTTTCCGGCGCATCAACCGAACAAGGCTTCACACAACTTGTTCGAGCCTTTCAATTGCACTTTCGCCCGGAAATTTACGACGGGATCATGGACGCGCAGACGGCCGCGCGTCTGGCGGCATTGGTTCACAAGTATTTTCCTTGATGACCTCCGCAAACCAGACTTCGGGTCCTGATTTCAAAGAGCAGCAAGGTCGAGAGCACTGACCTTGCTGGTTTTTTTAAAGCGAATATTTCTTCAAGTTCCCCATCATTTCCTTGAGCGCCTCTATGTTGTCCTTCGGATGCGCCGCCCCCTCGAAATCGCAAATTTGCTGCCAATGCGCCGCGACATCTTCCGGCGAGAAACCGACCCGTGGATCAAACCCGGCGCCCAGGCTGCGTTCCCAACGCACTTTGCCCATCCAGCCGCCACCGACTTCGAACAGTCCTGACGTTTCCTGGCAGTTCTCGCTGGCGAGGTACACCACCAACGGGCTGACGAGTTCCGGTTTGAGTTGTTCGAAGACTTGCGGCGGGATCAGGCCTTCGGTCATGCGGGTGCCGCCGGTGGGGGCGATGGCGTTGACCAGGATGTTGTTCTTGCGGCCTTCGATGGCGAGGGTGCGGGTCAGGCCGTAGAGGCCGAGCTTGGCCATGCCGTAGTTGGACTGGCCGAAGTTGCCGTAGATGCCTGAAGTCGAGGCGGTGAAGATCACGCGGCCATAGTTTTGCTCACGCAGGTGCGGCCAGGCAGCGCGTGTCACTTTGTAGGCGCCTTCGACATGAATGCGATAAACCAGGTCCCAGTCGTCGTCTTCCATTTTGTGGAAGGTTTTGTCCCGCAGGATCCCGGCATTGTTGACCACGACGTCGACACGGCCGAAGACGTCGAGGGCGTGCTGAACGATTTTGTCACCGTCGGTGACTGAGTCGTGGTTGGCTTCGGCGATGCCGCCCGCCTCGCGAATCTCCGCCACCACGCGATCGGCCGCCGAAGCACTGGCGCCTTCACCCTGCGCCGAACCGCCGAGATCGTTGACGATGACTTTGGCGCCTTGCCTGGCGAACAGCAGGGCATGGGCCCGCCCAAGTCCTCCACCGGCACCCGTGATGATCACGACTTTATCTTCGAAGCGCACAGACTCATTCATTGGGGGGACTCCAGCAGGCCAAGGGGACAATGAGTCCGAGTGTCAGGCACGGCGCTGCGGGTCACAATGAACACGGCGGAGCTGAATGGTGCTTGATAAGGCTAGGGGATGATGGCGTTTTAGATTGGGATTGATATTGGGGTGATGGGGAAAGATCGCAGCCTCGTTTCACTCGACAGCTCCTACAGAGTGAAACGAGGCTGCGATCTTTCAGACCCGACTCAGGAGCAAGCCACCTTGCGCGGCGGTGACACTAACTTGTCGCGAAACTCCAGGTAATGCTGGAGCACCTGCCCCGGCGCCTCACTCTGCGGGTAATGGCCAATGCCGGGTAGCAGCACCGTGTCGGGGCTCGGGATCAGCTGCCGATAGCGCGCAACCATGTGTGCGCCGGAGATCGGATCGACCTCGCCATCGATCACCCGCAGCGCCACTTCACCGCGCTGCATGGCGGCGACCCAACGATCACGTTGGGCACGTCGCTCGGGGATGTAGGCGATCAGTTTGTGCAAGATCCGGGGCCCGTGATTGCTGTCGACCAGGCTCCAGAAATCGTCCATCTCGCTTTCTGAGGGGCGGCTGTCCGGACCAAAAATCTGCTGAAAACTCTTCACCAGAGCGTCACGGGAAAAGGCTCGGCCGATCATCCAGCCCAAGGGGCTGAGCAAGAGTTTTTGCATCAATATCGGGCGATGAGTTTCGGGAAACAGGCCGCCATTGAGGAACACGCAACTGGCGATATGAATACGCGCTTCGTAATGCCGGGCCAATAGCTCCTGCGCCACGCTGTCGCCATAATCATGGGCCAGCACGTGCACCGGTTGCTCGACCTGCAAGTGTTCCAGCAGTGCCTGTTGCAGATCGGCTTGCTCCAGCAGCCGGTACTCGTGATTCATCGGTTTGGCGGAATCACCGAAGCCGAGCATGTCACAAGCGATGACTCGATAGCGCTGCGTCAGCGGTTGCCATAGGTAATGCCAGTCCCAACTGGCCGTCGGGAAACCATGAATGAGCAACAGCGGCTCACCCTGCCCCGCCGTCCAGTAACGGATCGCCTGGCCACGAAATACAAACGTCTGGCCGCGTTTGCGCCAGACACACAGGGGAATCTCCGCGAGTGGCATTAGAGTTTATACCCAGGGTCTTGTTTATCGAGTTTACGCAGTAGCGCTGGCCAGGCCAGTGCCCCACCCATCCCTTGAGCACTTTTGGTGACGCCGGCAATCATCGCCTTGGCGCCCGCCAGAATCTGCGGTTCGATAGCGATCAGCTCGGCGCCCCCGTTTTGCGCCAGCACCTGGATATCGCAGGCGCGCTGGAAGGTGAACATCATCAGGAACGTGTCCGCGATGGTGCCGCCACAGGTCAGCAGACCGTGGTTGTGCAGCATCAGGAAATTGTTTTCACCAAGGTCGGCTTGCAGGCGCGCCTTCTCTTCATGGTTCAGCGCAACGCCTTCGTAGGCGTGATAAGCCAGGCTGGACAGAACAAACAAGGACTGCTGGCTGATCGGCAAAACGCCTTGCTTCTGCGCCGACACCGCGACCCCGGCCGCCGTATGCGTGTGCAACACACAGACAACATCGTGACGAACCTCGTGCACGGCGCTGTGAATGGTGTAGCCCGCCGGATTAATCTCGTAGGGGCTGTCCATCAGCTTGTTGCCGGCCTGATCGACCTTGACCAGACTCGACGCAGTCATCTCGTGGAACATCAGCCCGAACGGGTTGATCAGAAAGTCTTCGGTGCCCGGCACCTTGGCCGAGATGTGCGTGAAAATCAGATCATCCCAGCCATGCAGGGCGACCAGCCGATAGCAGGCCGCCAGATCGACGCGGGTCTGCCACTCGGCGGCACTGACCCGGTCTTTTACACTGTCGGGGGATTGGAGGGGGGTTACGCTCACGACAAGGACCTCCTGATTCTTATTGTTTTTAACGTAACAGCAGTCTAGTCAGCCCCCGAGGTTGTTGTAGTTGCATTGGCAGCCAGCTTGATGGCCGTGCGAGTCAGCGGGCGGACGGGAGTGCCCCCTGTCAAAGTTATGCCGCCAGACATACCTCCATGAGCCATTTCCGGCGCCCCGTCATAACCCTGCGCCGCCCTGCTGGTCAGCCCTGCAGCGCGGTCACCAGCTCTGCTAGCCAAGGCTCGGCGTCGGCTTCAGGCGTCACGCTTTCGCTGGCGTCCAGGCGCAGCATTGGCAGGACTTCACGAATGCCCAACTCGCCGAACAATTCACGCATCATCTCGCCTCCACCACAGAACGTGTCGCCATAACTGGCGTCGCCCAAGCCAATCACTGCACCCGGCAAGCCACGCCAGGCAGCAGGCAACTGATCGCGAATCGTTGAGTACAGCGGTTGCAGGTTGTCCGGCAACTCACCCATGCCGGTGGTCGACGTCACCGCCAGCAACGCTTCGGGGCCAAAAGCCTGAATATCGACGAGACTCGCACGCGGGTTGTGCCAGGTTTCAAAGCCAGCGGCTTTCAAAATGTTCGCGGAGTGGCGGGCGACTTCTTCAGCCGTGCCGTACACCGAGCCGGAAAGGATGGCGACTTTCATCAATCTGTTCCTGAAGCTGCATTAAAGAACGGGGATATTAACAGCCAGAGCCAAAAAGCTGCGATCCGCTCTCATTTGGCGCCAATGGCCAGTAGACGCAGCCCAGTGTTCTTCTAGACTGCAGACCTTAATCAATGTGGAAAGGACTCTCACGTGATCAACGCCCAATTGCTGCAAATGGTGATCAACGCCTCCAACGACGGCATCGTGATTGCTGAAAAGGAAGGCGAGCACGACAACATCCTGATTTACGTCAACCCGGCGTTCGAACGCCTGACCGGTTACACCCGCGACGAAATCCTCTATCAGGATTGCCGTTTTCTTCAGGCAGGAGACCGTGACCAAGAGACGCTCTCATTGATTCGCGAGGCGTTGAGCAGCGGTGGCACCTGCCGGGAAATCCTCAGAAATTATCGCAAGGACGGCACGCCGTTCTGGAACGAGCTGTCCCTTTCAACGGTGAAAAACCCAAGCGATGGGCAGACGTATTTTGTCGGTGTGCAGAAAGACGTCACCGCGCAGGTCAAGGCACAGCAGCGAGTGGCGCAACTGGAAGCGCAATTGGCAGACCTTCAGACTGAACTGTCTGCAATCAAAGCGACGAACGGTAAAAACAAAACCTCGAATTAATGGTCATTAACTACAATCACCGAAGACTTTGTCACTAAACCTTTCGAGCAAGCCATGCAACGCGACGCACTCCTGACCCAGGATGAGCTGGATTTTATCCAGAAAATGCAGCACAACCCGCAGCTCAATGTGCGGGATGCGACGTCGAGCCTGCTCGTTAACGGTGGATCGCAGATCCGTGATTTGCTCACGCGCCTGGCGGCTCATGAGCAAGTGACCATTCAGGCCAACTTCGAAAACCAGCAAATAACGTTTCCGCTGCACTTGGTGGAAGACGAGTTTCACGCCCTGCATTTACGCCTCGGCGTCCCCAGTATCTATGAAGACGGTCCGCTGGTACGGCCTTGGCGGCTGGTACTCGAAGAGCCGGTAGCCCTGGAAAATGCCAGCGGCCAACCCGGCACGATGTGGGTGCATGAAGTGTCGTTCAAAGGGGTTTTGCTGGAAGTTCGCAACAAGACCAAACCACCAAAACATTTCGCCTTGTGGTTCAGCCCATCAGGGTATGAGCGGATCGCGTTGCGCGGCACCTTCGAGAAAGAAACCGAGAATGGCTTCTACGCCTACCAGTTGAGTCAGAGTGACACCGACGAAACCGAGCGGCTGCGCCAGTACATCCTGCAGCAACATCGGTTGACTCATCCCGCACTGCATCTCTGAGTCTCAAGTATCCAGGTTACCTGCCAGGAACTGTTTCAGACGCTGGCGCATCATCACGGCTTCGTTACCCAAGCATCCAATCGACGATCCGGCCAGGCTCGCTTGCGCCAGATCGGACGCATCGCCTGCCAGAAACAACTGGCAATCAAGACCCATCGCCAAGCGATTCAAACGCCGTGGCAGTTCAGTAGCCGGCGCATGATTGGATAACAGCACCAGCGCCTGGGGCTTTATCCGCTCGCAGACGAGGGGCAATTCGTCGAATGGCTGACTGAGCGTCAGCACCTGAATCGCCGAATCGACACTGCTCAGAAACAGCGCCGTCACCAGCACCTCGAATTCATGACACTGACCTGCCAACGCGCAGACAATCACTCGCCGAGGTTGCATGACACGCACGAGCAGCAGGCGTTGCAACACACGAGAACGCAGAAAACCATCCAGGAAAAGCCACTCGCTGGTCTGACCGAGCGCTTCCTGGCGCAGCATCAATTGCTTCCAGAGCGGAATCAGAATGTCCTGAAATACCACGGTCAGCGGGTAACTGGAAAAGACCTGCCCATAGACCTGCTCCAGCTGAACCTCGTCAAACGCACTCACCGCTGCCTGAATCTGCTGTTGCCATTGGGCGTAGTCGGCGAGTACCAGTTCATTGGGAATGATGTGCGCCAGTGCCTTGAGCGGTTCGGTTTTGGCCAATATCTTGCCAATTTTGCTCACTGCAACACCGCGATCTATCCAGCCAAGGATGCTGCGGACCTTCTCGATATCGGCCATTGAATACAGACGATGCCCGCTTTCGGTGCGCGTGGGCTGGATCAGGCCATAGCGACGCTCCCAAGCCCTGAGTGTGACCGGGTTGACTCCTGTCAGGCGCGCCACCTCACGAATCGGAAACAGTTCTTCCTGCTCGAGGGGGAGAGCGGACGGCAAAGCAGGGACAACGTCAGTCAGGACAGGCATAAGGTTGTCTACTTCCATTGTAAATGTATCCCATTTCAATTGGATCCCATTCTAACTCGCATGCCCCCTGACCATTCAAGCCTTGATCAACGACGAATGCGGCAGAATCAGGAAGAACCCTTGTGGGAGCGAGCCGGCTCCGGGCGGCGTTTCGACGAAGAAGCCGGAACATTCAACACCCTTGTTGACCGACCCACCGCCATCGCGAGCAGGCTCACTCCCACAGAGGATGCCCCAGCAATAGGTAGTCGACTCCCGTCGCTGGTATAGTTTTGCTCTTACCGCGACGCGAGCCGTTCATGACCCCATCTTCCGCTCCGATTCTCATCACCGGTGCCGGCCAGCGTGTCGGCCTGCACTGCGCGCAGCGATTGCTGGAAGACGGCCATCCGGTGATTTTCAGTTACCGCAGCGAACGCCCCGGCGTACAAACCCTGCGCGATCTCGGGGCGACTGCGATATTCGCGGATTTCGCTTCCGAAGCCGGAATCTTCGCGTTCATCAGTGAGCTGAAAAACCACACCGATCACCTGCGGGCGATCGTTCACAACGCTTCCGAATGGCTGGCTGAAACGCCGGACACCGACGCCGCAGCCTTCATCCGCATGTTCAACGTGCACATGTTGGCGCCTTACCTGATCAACCTGCACTGCGCAGACTTGCTGCAACGCTCGAAACCGGCCGACATCGTGCACATCAGCGATGACGTGACCCGCAAGGGCAGCAGCCAGCACATCGGCTACTGCGCCAGCAAAGCCGGGCTCGACAGCCTGACCCTGTCCTTTGCCGCAAAATATGCGCCGACGATCAAGGTCAACGGTATCGCGCCAGCCCTGCTACTGTTCAAGCCTGACGACGACGCCGCGTACCGCGCCAAGGCGCTGGCGAAGTCCGCGCTGGGGATCGAACCCGGCAGCGACGTGATCTACCAAAGCCTGCGTTATTTGCTCGACAACCCTTATGTCACCGGCACGACACTGACGGTCAACGGCGGACGGCACGTTAAATAAGTTGCCCCGCGAGGATGTTCCATGACGCTATCCCTGCCCCAGAACGCCCTATCCCAGAGCTACCGCGAGATCCTCATCGGCCTCGGTGAAAACCCGGACCGCGAAGGCCTGCAAGACACTCCCGCACGCGCGGCCAAGGCCATGCAGTATCTATGTCATGGTTACGAACAAAGTGTCGAAGAGATCGTCAACGGTGCGCTGTTCGCTTCCGACAACGATGAAATGATCATCGTCGACAACATCGAGCTGTACTCGCTCTGCGAACATCACATGCTGCCCTTCATCGGCAAGGCGCACGTCGCTTATATTCCAACGGGCAAGGTGCTGGGCCTGTCGAAGATTGCCCGACTGGTGGACATGTTCGCCCGCCGCCTGCAAATCCAGGAAAATCTTACCCGGCAAATCGCCGAGGCGGTGCAACAGGTGACCGACGCAGCGGGTGTAGCGGTCGTCATTGAAGCCAGGCACATGTGCATGATGATGCGCGGCGTCGAGAAACAGAATTCAACGATGAACACCTCAGTGATGCTCGGCGCCTTCCGTGAGTCGAGCAATACCCGCCAGGAGTTCCTGCAATTGATTGGACGGAGCAAGTAGCAATGCCACAACTTCAACCAGGAATGGCACGCATCAGGGTCAAGGACCTGTGCCTGCGTACTTTCATCGGGATCAACGAGGATGAAATTCTCAACAAGCAGGATGTACGGATCAATCTGACCATCCTGTACGCGGCTCAGGACGCGGTGCGTGACAACGACATCGATCACGCGCTGAATTACCGAACCATCACCAAGGCGATCATCGCCCACGTGGAAGGTAATCGTTTCGCGCTGCTCGAACGCCTGACCCAGGAAATTCTCGATCTGGTCATGGCCAACGAGTCGGTGCTGTACGCCGAGGTCGAAGTCGACAAGCCCCATGCCCTGCGCTTTGCCGAGTCGGTGTCGATCACACTCGCGGCAAGCCGCTAAGCTTCAAGCCTTAAGCTTCAAGCGGTAAGCTAAGCCACCGCAAACCACATCTTGCAGCTTGAAGCTTGCCGCTTGAAGCTGTCTCAAAGAGACCTTATGAACGATCAACAACGCCTGGAACTCGAAGCCGCCGCTTTTCGCCGGCTGGTCGCCCACCTGGACAGCCGCAAGGATGTCCAGAATATCGACCTGATGAACCTTTCGGGTTTCTGCCGCAACTGCCTGTCCAAGTGGTACAAGGCCGCCGCTGACGAGCGCCATATCGACGTCAGCCTCGATGACGCCCGCGAAGTCGTCTACGGCATGCCGTACGCCGAGTGGAAAGCCCAATATCAGCAAGAAGCCAGCGCCGAACAACAAGCAGCGTTCGCCAAAGGAAAACCCAATGAGTGATTTGAACACCCTGCGCGCCAGCCTCAACAGCGGCGAACACGCTTTCGCCGATACCCTGGCCTTCATCGCCGCCGGTTACGACTACCAGCCTCAGGCGTTCAACAACGGCGGCGTGGAAAACGCCGCCGGGCAGAACGAAGGTTCGTGCAAGACGTTGGGGCTGGCGCTGCTGGAAGACCTGAGCGATGAAGAAGCGCTGTTGGCGTTCGGCGAGCATTACCGCTCGGTGGTGGCTACGCCAGAAGGCAGCGATCACGGCAACATCCGGGCGCTGATTGCCCATGGATTGGCCGGCGTGAAGTTCACTCAACAACCGCTGACTCGCCGCTGATTCAGGATCACCCTCTGTAGGAGCGAGCTTGCTCCTACAATTGATTAGCGACACATCCCGACTTTTAAGATTGACCCGGCGACTTTATTTCGTTTGCCGGGCACCTCCGCTCACGGCTTAGATAAAAAGAAGCATCCCTTCTTCTGAGTCAGGCAATTATGAGCAGCGAAAACATCAGTCGGTCGATCAACATTGTGCATCCCGTTACGCTCAGCCACGGCAAGAATGCCGAGGTCTGGGACACCGATGGCAAACGCTACATCGACTTTGTCGGCGGCATCGGGGTGCTGAACCTCGGCCATTGCCACCCGCGCATCGTCGACGCCATTCGCGAACAAGCCACCCGGCTGACCCACTACGCGTTCAACGCCGCTCCGCATGCCCCCTACATCGAACTGATGGATCGTCTCACCGCGTTCATTCCGGTGGATTACCCGGTCAGCGGCATGCTCACCAACAGCGGCGCGGAAGCGGCGGAAAATGCGCTGAAGATCGTCCGTGGCGCGACCGGCCGCACCGCTGTCATCGCCTTTGACGGAGCCTTCCACGGCCGCACGCTCGCCACCCTCAACCTCAACGGCAAAGTCGCGCCCTACAAACAAAAGGTCGGCGTACTGCCGGGCCCGGTGTACCACCTGCCCTTCCCCAGCAAAGACAACGGCGTGACCTGTGCCGAGGCGCTAAAGGCCATGGACCGACTGTTCAACGTCGAGATCGACGTCGATGATGTCGCCTGTTTTATCGTCGAACCGGTTCAGGGCGAAGCCGGTTTCCTGGCGATGGACGTGGCGTTCGCCCAGGCGTTGCGTAAGTTCTGCGATGAAAAAAACATTCTGTTGATCGCCGATGAAATCCAGTCCGGCTTCGGCCGCACCGGGCAGCGTTTTGCCTTTTCGCAACTCGGCATCGAGCCGGATCTGATCCTGCTGGGCAAAAGCATCGCTGGCGGCGTGCCGCTGGGCGCGGTTGTGGGGCGCAAATCCCTGCTCGACACGCTGCCCAAGGGCGGCCTGGGCGGCACTTACTCAGGCAATCCCATCGCTTGCGCTGCAGCGTTGGCGACCCTGGACGAAATGACTGACGCGAACCTGCAAGCCTGGGGCACGCAACAGGAAGAAGCGATTGTCAGTCGTTATGAGGCCTGGCGCGCCAGCAAGATTTCACCCTGTCTCGGACGCCTGACCGGCATCGGTGCAATGCGCGGCATCGAACTGATCAACGCCGATGGCACACCGGCCTCGGCGCAGCTGACACAGTTGTTGGCCCTGGCACGAGACGCGGGCTTGCTGCTGATGCCCAGCGGCAAATCGCGCCACATCATTCGGCTCCTGGCGCCGCTGACCACGCAAGCGGCAGTGCTGGAAGAAGGGCTGGATATTCTCGAGGCGTGCCTTGCAATGCTTTCCTGAAAGCAACGTGCAATCCGGGACTGACGTAGCGAATTATGTTCGCTTGTCGCCCCGGAATTTGCCCCGCAATACTGACCAAACACCATTTCTGTAGGAGCCAGGC
>NZ_CATKPT010000025.1:0-61517 GCF_949768125.1 Pseudomonas sp. IT-P253
GGCAGTGTGACATTCAACGATGATGTTGAATGTGATGTCCTCTTCGCGAGCAGGCTCGCTCCCACAAGATTTCAGTAAATCGCAAATACTTCACAAGGACCTGCATGTCGTTCATCCACGCCAACCTGATCCACATCCTCGCCGCGCTCTGGTTCGTCATCTGCTGGGGTGGGTACACCCGCTATGCCTCGTGGAAGGGCCGCGACACCGCGTGCCTGGCCAGCGTGCTGCACTTGTACCGCGAAGACTGGATGCGCCGCATGCTGCTGCGCGATAACCGCATCGCCGACGCCAGCGTGGTGGGCAATCTGGAGCGCAATGCCTCATTCTTCGCCTCAAGCACGCTGATTATCCTGGCCGGTATTCTCACTGTACTCGGTGCGTCCGAAAGGGCCGTCTCGTTGTTGGCGGACATTCCAATGGTGCAACAGGCGTCCCAGGGAATGTCTGAGATCAAGTTGCTGTGTCTGGCGTTGGTGTTCGTCTACGCGTTCTTTACGTTCAGTTGGTGCATGCGTCAGTACAACTTTGCTGCCATCCTGATTGGCTCGGCGCCGATGGTCGGTGAGCGCCATGTCTCCGAGCAGGAGCGCAAAGCGTTCGCGTCCCGTGCGGCGCGTGTCATCTCCATGGCCGCCAACCAGTTCAACTTCGGCCTGCGCTCCTATTATTTCGGCATGACCATGCTGGCCTGGTTTGTCAGTCCCTGGTTGTTCATGTTGATGAGTGCCGGCGTCGTGTTGGTGTTGTATCGCCGGGAGTTTCATTCCGACGTTCTCGACGTGATGGTCTATACCCCTACGGAGGCGCCATTGCCTGAGGCGAGCAAAGAGGCGGCTTGATGAGTATTCCGTTCTGGTGTGTGTTTATCAGTGCCTTATTGATTTACGTGGCTCGTATACCAGTGGCCAAGGCCATGAAAGAACAGGGCGGTTACAACAATCACTTGCCGCGTCAGCAACAGGCACAACTCACGGGCTTGGGTGCCAGGGCGTTGGCGGCCCATCAGAATTGTTTCGAGGCGTTCATATTGTTTGCAGTGGGGGTGTTGATGGCTCACACCACACAGACGGCGGGGTGGTTGATCGACGCGCTGGCAATCATCTTTGTGATTTCGCGGATCATCTACTTGCTGTGTTATTGGAGTGATCTTGCATGGCAGCGCAGTCTGGTGTGGCTTATCGGCCTGGTTTGTTCGTTGCTATTGATGATTAGTCCGACTTTTAGAACTGTTTTTCTCTAACGGGGAAAACTGCAGACAAAAGAAAACCCGCATTGGCGGGTTTTCTTTATCACGCTAAAAACTATTTTAGTTTTTAGGTGCTTCTTTCGTAGCTGCTTCGTTCGATTCAGCCTGCGCTTTGGCAGCTTCGGCGTTTTCTTTCGCTGCGTCGTTCACTTTATCCTGAGCTTTGCTCATGTCTTGCTGAGCTTGTTCAGCATGTTGGTTAGCATCTTGAGCTTTGTCCTCGGATTTTTTACCGCAGGCGGCGAGACCGAGGGAAGCGGTCAACATCAAGGCAATAGCTAAAGTTTTACGCATGGGGTGTTTCTCCTGATGGAAAGTATCTACTGGCCTTTCGAGCACAGCCCACAGCGTTAAGTTCCTCAATTCGTTCAAATATATAAGATTATTCCCACGGGAACTTTTATCCAATATGCCTCATGCAGTGTCCCAATACTAAGAAGAGTTCTTATCAAATGGCGGAAAACCCCGTTTTTGAGCGCGCAATGCGATTTATTTCGGCGCTGCGACATTGTCAGGTACTGGGGCTGCGAGTTCACAGCGCGAGCAACGACGGCCTGACCATCATTCTGCCGTACAGCCCGCAGATCGTTGGCAACCCGCAAACCGGCGTGATTCACGGCGGCGCCCTGACCACGCTGATGGACACGGCCTGCGGCATGTCCACCCTCTGCGTGTTGCCGGCATTCGAAGTCTGCCCGACTCTCGACCTGCGGATTGATTACATGCATGCCGCCGAGCCCCATAAAGATGTTTACGGTTTTGCCCAGTGCTACCGGGTGACGACTGACGTGATTTTCGCCCGGGGTTTTGCCTATCAGGATGATCCCGAGCAACCCATCGCCCACGTGGTGGGTACCTTCATGCGCATGGGCACGGCCATCAAAGGCACAAAAGGCTTTGGTGGCGTCATCGCCGGAGGTGCGAAATGACCGATTTCAAGGCTCAGCTGCAACAGGCGCATGAAAAGGGCGACTACGCGTCGCTGCTGCACCTGATTCCCTACGCCAAGCTGATAGGCGTCGACTGTTCGCGCGTAGGCGATGAGCTGCTGTTTCGCCTGCCGGCCAACAAGGACAACATTGGTAACCCTTTATTGCCGGCGATTCATGGGGGGGTGATTGCCGGGTTCATGGAACTGTCCGCCGCGCTGCACCTGCTGATTTGCACGGGCTCGCCGGGCGTACCGAAGATCATCGACTTCTCCCTCGATTACCTGCGCGCCGGACAGTTTCGCGATACCTGGGCCCGATGCCAGGTTTGCCGTCAGGGGCGGCGGGTCGCCAATGTGGCGATTACGGCCTGGCAAACCACCGAAGCCGAGCCCATTGCCACGGCCCGGGCGCATTTCAAAATTGAAGAGCCCTTGAAATCCGAGTCGCTGCCCCAACCTTGATGACATCCCGCCGCCAACCCTTTCGGGCGCGGCCAATGCCATCCAAGTTGGAGTTTGATGACTATGAGCGTGGAAACTCAAAAGGAAACCCTGGGCTTCCAGACCGAGGTGAAGCAACTGCTGCACCTCATGATCCATTCGCTGTATTCCAATAAGGAAATTTTCCTTCGCGAATTGATTTCGAACGCCTCTGACGCTGTCGACAAATTACGTTTCGAAGCCCTGTCCAAGCCTGAACTGCTGGAAGGCGGCGCGGAACTGAAAATCCGTGTGAGCTTCGACAAGGACGCTAAAACCGTCACCCTCGAAGACAACGGCATCGGTATGAGCCGTGAAGACGCGATTACCCACCTGGGCACTATCGCCAAATCCGGCACCGCCGATTTCATGAAACACCTCTCTGGCGATCAGAAGAAAGACTCCCACCTGATTGGTCAATTCGGTGTCGGTTTCTACTCGGCCTTCATCGTCGCCGATAAAGTCGATGTGTTCAGCCGTCGTGCCGGTGTTGCTGCCAGCGAAGGCGTGCACTGGTCGTCCAAAGGTGAAGGCAATTTTGAAGTTGCCACCGTTGAGAAAGCCGACCGCGGCACCCGTATCGTCCTGCACCTGAAGTCCGGTGAAGACGAGTTCGCCGATGGCTGGCGTCTGCGCAATATCGTCAAGAAATACTCCGACCACATCGCTCTGCCAATCGAGTTGCCAAAAGAAGTGGCCGCCGCCGAGGGAGAAGAGAAGCCGGCCGTTGAATGGGAAACCGTCAACCGCGCCAGCGCCCTGTGGACCCGTCCTCGCACCGAGATCAAGGACGAGGAGTACCAGGAGTTCTACAAGCATATTGCCCACGACTTCGAAAATCCGCTGAGCTGGAGCCACAACAAGGTCGAAGGCAAGCTCGAATACAGCTCGCTGCTGTACGTGCCGACCCGCGCTCCGTTCGACCTGTACCAGCGTGAAGCGCCGAAAGGCCTGAAGCTGTATGTGCAGCGCGTTTTTGTCATGGACCAAGCCGAATCGTTCCTGCCGTTGTACCTGCGCTTTATCAAAGGCGTGGTTGATTCAAATGACCTGTCGCTGAACGTGTCGCGGGAAATCCTGCAGAAAGACCCGATCATCGACTCCATGAAGTCGGCGCTGACCAAGCGTGTGCTGGACATGTTGGAAAAACTGGCGAAGAACGAGCCTGAGCAATACAAAGGCTTCTGGAAAAACTTCGGTCAGGTCATGAAAGAAGGCCCGGCAGAAGACTTCGCCAACAAAGAGAAAATTGCTGGCCTGCTGCGTTTTGCGTCCACTCAGGGCGAAGAAGGCGAGCAGGTTGTGGGTCTGGCCGAGTACCTGGCGCGCGCCAAGGAAGGTCAGGACAAGATTTACTACCTGACCGGCGAAACCTACGCACAAGTCAAAAACAGCCCGCACCTGGAAGTCTTCCGCAAGAAAGGCATCGAAGTGCTGCTGCTGACTGACCGCATCGACGAGTGGCTGATGAGCTACCTCAGCGACTTCGACGGCAAGAGCTTTGTCGACGTGGCGCGCGGTGACCTGGACCTGGGCAACCTGGACTCGGAAGAGGACAAGAAAGCGGCGGAAGAAGTCGCCAAGTCCAAAGAAGGTTTGGTCGAGCGTTTGAAAACGGCCTTCGGCGACTCTGTTGCTGAAGTGCGGGTTTCTCACCGCCTGACCGATTCCCCGGCGATTTTGGCCATCGGCGAGCAAGACCTGGGCATGCAAATGCGTCAGATCCTCGAAGCCAGCGGTCAGAAGGTTCCGGATTCGAAGCCGATCTTCGAATTCAACCCGGCTCACCCGCTGATCGAGAAGCTCGACAACGAGCAGAGCGACGAGCGCTTCGGCGACCTGTCGCACATTCTCTTCGATCAGGCTGCCCTGGCCGCCGGCGACAGCTTGAAGGACCCGGCCGCTTATGTACGTCGTCTGAACAAGCTGCTGGTTGAACTGTCGGTTTAACGTCGTTGTAAAAAAACCCGCTTCGGCGGGTTTTTTTATTCTGGGGTCTTTTACTGGGAGTTAGTCATGAGTCAACTCACTGTTCGTTCGGTTGCTTATCAGCTTGATGGCCAGACCTTTGAAAGTGGTCTGGTGTTTGAGGCCGACCACAAAGGCCCGCGCCCGGGATTGTTGATGGCGCCGAACTGGATGGGTATCAGCGCCGGTGCCGAGGAAATCGCCAAGTCTGTGGCGTCCAAGGGGTATGTGGTGCTGATCGCGGACGTTTATGGCGCCAGTGAAGGCAGCAGTGTCGTTCCACGGGAGCCTGGATTCACCGCGTCCGGCCGATGCCAACAACATCAAGGGCTCGGTGTTGGTGTTGCACGGAGCCTCTGATCCACTGGTGCCGAAGGAGCAACTGCCCTGATGAAAAATCAGAGCAAATACCTATCAGCCTGAGAGTTCAGTGTTGCGGGGCAACATAGAATCTCCCACAGGGAAATGCATTCCAATGTGGGAGCGAGCTTGCTCGCGATGGCGGTGTAGCTACCACCGAAGATTCTAAGGCAGTTCGATCCGCTCACTTTCCCCCGGCACCGTCGGCCAATCCCCGGCCGCCCAACGTCGCCGGGCTTCATCGATCACTGCCGGATCGCTCGCCACAAAATTCCAGTTGATCCGTCGCGGCCCATCCAGCGGCGCCCCACCAAACAGCACGGCATGACTGTCACTCTCGGCGAACAGGGTCATCTCTTCGCCGGCAGGCAGCACCACCAGCGAATTCAGCTCCAGTGGCTCACCGTCAAGCTGCACCTCGCCGCTCAACACATACAACGCCCGCTCTTCATGTTCGGTGGGAATCAGTAATGTCGTTGCCGTTTGCAGGTTCAACTCCGCATACAGCGTAGGAGAAAGCACCGGCACGGGTGATTCCAGGCAAAAGCCTGACCCGGCAATCATCCGGATCTTGACCCCCAGGTTGTCGCTCACGGGCAATGTGGCGGCAGGGTGGTGGCTGTAGTGTCCCGGGCCCTGCTCACGATCCTTGGGCGATGCCAGCCAGATCTGCAAGCCGTGCAGGGTGAACCCGTTGTTCTTCAATGCCTCGGGCGTGCGCTCGACATGGGCAATCTCGCTGCCGGCGGTCATCCAGCTGACATCGCCGGCCTCCACGACCTGATCGGACCCGAGGCTGTCCTTGTGCTGGATTTGCCCCTGGAACAGGTAGGTGAGGGTGGAGAGGCCGATGTGCGGATGTTGGCGGATGTTCATGCCTTTGCCCGCCGGATAGCGGGTTTCCAGCATGTGGTCGAAAAACACGAAAGGTCCGACGCTACGGCATTTGGCGGATGGCAGCGGGCGAAGAATTGGCTGGCCTTCGACATCTTCGGTGCGGGGACGGATCACGAGCGGAGTGTTCATGGTGCATTCCAGGCTAAGCGGGTGACGCATGGAGCATAACCCGCTTGTGCAGCCCTTGCCGCTATTGGCTGAAGGCACCTTCGGACAAGTGGGTTTCAATGCTGACGTCGGTGGTGGTCATCAACTTGTGGACCGGGCAGCGGTCGGCTACGCGGTGCAGTTCTTCGCGCTCGGCGTCGGTGAGTACACCCTTGAGCGTCAGTTTGACATGCAGTGCATATTTGCCTTTTTGTTCTTCGCTGTTGTCGCGTTTGACCTCGACCGTCACGCCCGTCAGCGGGATGTTTTTCTTCTTGGCATACAGCTTCAGGGTCAGGGCTTTGCAGGTGCCGAGGGCGGCGTCGAAGTAGTCGTGTGGCTCCGGTGCCGAGCCTTCGCCGCCCAAGGATTGAGGCACATCGGCAAAGAGTTCATGTTCATCGATCTGCACGCGGTGACGAAAACCTTCGCTGGAGATGGTATTGACGGTGACGGACATGGGAAACCTCGCAGGCAGTAGGAAAAGTCAGTCGATCAAAAAAGACCTTGAAGTTATAGAGCATTCCTCGCTACGGGCGTTCCACTATTTGCAACCCGGTCGTGATCACACTGAATCATTACAACGATGCGACCGACTGGCTGCGCACGGTTGCGAGAGGGTCAATCCCGGCCTATGGTCCAAGCGACACTCAGGTGCGACTGGCACGCGATGACTCGCCGTCGGTCGCTGTCCATCCAGTGGGATTCCTGCCGCGAGGTGACGACATGCCGAACGACTCCCGCCCTGCCGTACTCGAACTGATCGGCAATACGCCACTCGTGCGCGTCAGCCGATTCGATACCGGCCCGTGCACCCTTTTTCTCAAGCTCGAATCGCAGAACCCGGGCGGTTCGATCAAGGATCGCATCGGCCTGGCGATGATCGATGCCGCCGAACGTGATGGCCGCCTGCGGCCCGGCGGCACCATCGTCGAAGCCACCGCCGGCAACACCGGCCTTGGCCTGGCCCTGGTCGGCCGCGCCAAGGGCTACCGGGTGGTGTTGGTGGTGCCGGACAAGATGTCCTCCGAGAAAGTCTTGCACCTGAAAGCGATGGGCGCCGAGGTGCACATCACCCGCTCCGATGTCGGCAAGGGCCACCCTGATTATTACCAGGACGTCGCTGCGCGGCTGGCGCAGGAAATTCCCGATGCCTTCTTCGCCGATCAATTCAACAATCCGGCTAACCCGCTGGCCCACGAGTGCAGCACCGCGCCGGAGATCTGGGCGCAGACCCAGCACGACCTGGATGCCATTGTCGTCGGCGTCGGTTCGGCCGGCACGCTGACCGGGCTGACCCGTTTCTTCCGCCGGGTGCAGCCGGACCTGGTCATGGTGCTGGCCGATCCGGTCGGCTCGGTGATGGCCGAGTACAGCCGCAGCGGTACCCTCGGTACGCCCGGTTCCTGGGCGGTCGAAGGCATCGGCGAAGACTTCATTCCGTCGATTGCCGACCTGTCCAGCGTGCGCCACGCGTATTCGATCAGCGATGAGGAAAGCTTCGATCATGCCCGTCAACTGTTGCGCGCCGAAGGCATTCTCGGCGGTTCTTCGACTGGCACCTTGCTGGCGGCGGCGCTGCGCTACTGCCGCGAGCAAACCGAGCCGAAGCGGGTGGTCAGCTTTGTCTGCGACACCGGCACCCGCTACCTGTCGAAGGTCTACAACGATCAGTGGATGAACGATCAGGGATTGCTGGCGCGTAAGCCTTATGGCGATCTGCGTGATGTGATCGCGCGGCGCTTCGAGGATGGCCGGGTGATCAGCGTGGGCCCGGATGACACGCTGCTCACCGCCTTCCAGCGCATGCGCCTGGCGGATGTGTCGCAACTGCCGGTGCTGGAGGGCGGGCAGCGGCTGGTCGGTGTGATTGACGAGTCCGATATTCTGCTCGGCATGCAGGAAGACCCTTCGCATTTTCGCCTGACTGTCGCCAGCGCGATGACTGACACATTACAAACCCTGCCTCCCGGCGCCAGTATGGCTGAACTACGGGCGGAGCTCGACCGTGGGCTGGTGGCGATCATCGCCGATGCCTCGGGCTTCCACGGCTTGATTACTCGAGTCGACATGCTTAATCACTTACGGAGATCCCTGACATGAGTCAACACGATGAAACCGCTGCGCCACGTGGCTTTGCCACCCGAGTGATCCATGCCGGACAGTCGCCGGACCCTACCACCGGGGCGCTGATGCCGCCGATTTACGCCAATTCCACTTATATGCAGCAGAGCCCGGGTGTGCATAAGGGCTTCGACTACGGGCGCTCGCACAATCCGACGCGCTTTGCGCTGGAGCGTTGCGTGGCGGACCTCGAGGGCGGCACGCAGGCGTTCGCCTTTGCTTCGGGGCTGGCGACTATTTCCACGGTGCTCGAATTGCTCGACTCTGGCGCGCACATTGTCTCTGGCAATGACCTGTACGGCGGTACTTTCCGATTGTTCGACAAGGTGCGGCGCCGTAGCGCCGGGCATCGCTTCAGTTTCGTCGATCTGACTGATCTGTCGGCCTTCGAAGCGGCGCTACAGGACGATACGCGGATGGTCTGTGTCGAGACGCCCAGCAATCCTTTGCTGCGCCTGACAGACCTCGCTGCCATCGCGCGCATCTGCCGAGATCGAGGCATCCTCTGTGTGGCCGACAACACCTTTGCCAGCCCGTGGATACAGCGCCCGCTGGAACTGGGCTTCGATATCGTGGTGCATTCGACGACCAAGTACCTGAACGGCCATTCCGACGTGATCGGCGGTATTGCAGTGGTCGGGCAGAACGTCGAGCTGGGCGAGCGCCTGGGCTTCCTGCAAAACGCGGTAGGCGCTATCGCCGGGCCGTTCGACGCCTTCCTCACCCTGCGCGGGGTGAAGACACTGGCGCTGCGCATGGAGCGCCACTGCAGCAATGCGCTGGAGCTGGCGCAATGGCTGGAGCGTCAGCCGCAGGTGGCGCGCGTTTATTATCCGGGCCTGTCGTCGCACCCGCAGCACGAACTGGCGAGGCGGCAAATGCGCGGTTTCGGCGGGATGATTTCCCTCGATCTGAACAGCGACCTGGCGGGCGCCAAGCGTTTCCTCGAGAGCATGCAGATTTTTGCCTTGGCCGAGAGCCTGGGCGGGGTGGAAAGCCTGATCGAACACCCGGCGATCATGACGCATGCGACGATTCCCGCAGACACCCGCGCGCAGCTCGGCATTGGCGATGCGCTGGTGCGTTTGTCGGTCGGGGTCGAGGATGTCGAAGACCTGCGCGCCGACCTGGCGCAGGCACTGGCGCGGATTTGAATGCAACAGGCATAAAAAAATCCGGAATCCTTACCGGATTCCGGATTTTGGTGTCGATCCGGATCAGCTGCCTTTGACAGCCTTGCCGTTGACCGTACCGTCGAGGAGCATGATGTTGTACTCCTTGCCGTCAGTCTCAACCTGTTGCAAACGGACCAGCAGGTAATCCCAGTCCTTGGCAAACCACAGGACGGTGATGCGTTTGTTTTGTGTCGGGTCGCGTACACGCTCGACCTTGATCGCATCGATGTTGCCGGCCTTGGTCTCGACCTTTTCCGAGCCCAGCACGCGGAAATCGTAGGTATCGACGTCGTTACCGTCAACGACCTGATAGCTCATGCTTTTTTTGCCGGCGGCGACGTCGTGCTGCAAGGCCAGTTGATAAGTGGATTTGTCGACCATGCCAGTGTTTAGCGCGACCTTGACCGGGTCGCCGCGATCCGTGCCAGTGACCATCTTGGTGGTCCAGTCGAAATCCAGATCCGACTTCTTGGCTTTGCCCAGGCCGCTACGTTCAAAGTGGTAGGACTGAGGCAGCAAGGTGTCCTTGTCCAGGGTCAGGGTGCTTTCTTCAGTCAGGCTGGCGATCATCATCGACGCCTTGAAACTGAGTTTCCAGGCACCGTTGGCTTCTTTGGTCAGGCTTCGTTCAGCCGTGCCGCTCATGGGAAGTTGCTTCCAGTCGGCGGTATAGCTGGCGGAGAAGGGGTGAAGGTCCTCAGCCTGCGCAATGGGCAGGGCGAGCAGAGCGCAAGCGAAGAGCAGGGCGCGACGCATAAAATCTCCTAGGTTCGAATCAAGTGACCACTGGCCGCAAGTAACTGACCATCCAGTAAAGCACCTTGTTCACCGAGTGATAAACGACCTTCGGCAAACCAGAGTACGGCCAACGGGTAGATCAGGTGTTCCTGAGCGTGGACCCGCTGCGCCAGACTCTGCGGCGAATCGTGCAACTCTACCGGTATTACTGCCTGTACGACCAGTGGTCCGCCATCGAGTTCCTCGGTGACGAAATGCACGGAGCAGCCGTGTTCAGTATCGCCAGCGTCCAGCGCGCGCTGATGCGTGTGTAACCCTTTGTATTTGGGTAGCAGCGAGGGATGGATATTGAGCAGGCGACCCTGATAGTGGCGCACGAAGTCAGCGCTGAGAATGCGCATGAAACCGGCCAGCACCACGAGTTTGGGATTGAAAGCGTCGATCAGTTCGATCAGCGCGGCATCGAAGGCTTCACGGCCTTCGAACGCCTTGTGATCCAGGGTGCGGGTGGCGATACCCGCGTCCCTGGCGCGTTGCAGGCCATAGGCGTCGGCGCGGTTGGAAATCACCGCAGCGATGCGGACCGGGCTTTCGCCGGTCCGCGTGCTGTCGATCAAGGCCTGCAAATTACTGCCGGTGCCGGACAGCAGCACCACGACATCACAGGTGACGGACATTAGTGCGCCTTAAGGTTCTTCAGATCGACCTGGGCCGCGCCTTCAGCCGCGGTGGAAATCTGACCGATGACCCACGGTTGCTCGCCGGCTTCACGCAGCACGTTCAACGCGGTTTCGACGTGCTCTTGAGCCACGCAGATAACCATGCCGACGCCGCAGTTCAGCACGCGGTGCATTTCGTTTTCGTCGACGTTGCCTTTCTCTTGCAGCCAGTCGAACACGGCAGGGCGAGTCCAGCTTGCCACGTCAACCACCGCTTGAGCGCCTTTTGGCAGAACGCGCGGAATGTTGTCGAGCAGGCCGCCACCGGTGATGTGGGCCATGGCTTTGACGGCACCGGTTTCCTTGATCAGCTTGAGCAACGGCTTCACGTAGATACGGGTTGGGGCCATCAGCAGGTCAGTCAGCGGTTTGCCTTCGAGCTGGATGTTTTCGATGTCTGCACCGCTGACTTCGATGATCTTGCGGATCAGCGAGTAGCCGTTGGAGTGCGGGCCCGAAGACGGCAGGGCAAGCAGTGCGTCGCCGGCAGCGACTTTGGAGCCGTCGATGATTTCGGATTTTTCCACGACGCCGACGCAGAAGCCGGCCAGGTCGTAGTCTTCGCCTTCGTACATGCCAGGCATTTCAGCGGTTTCGCCGCCGACCAGGGAGCAGCCGGACAGTTCGCAGCCAGCGCCGATGCCGGTGACCACCTGGGTCGCGGTTTCGACGTTCAGTTTGCCGGTGGCGTAGTAGTCGAGGAAGAACAGCGGCTCGGCGCCGCAAACCACCAGGTCGTTCACGCACATGGCAACCAGATCGATGCCGATGCTGTCGTGTTTGTTCAGGTTCAGCGCCAGACGCAGCTTGGTGCCGACGCCGTCAGTGCCGGAAACCAGCACAGGCTGCTTGTAGCCGGCCGGGATTTCGCAGAGGGCGCCGAAACCGCCCAGGCCGCCCATGACTTCCGGGCGCGCAGTGCGCTTGGCGACGCTCTTGATGCGTTCGACCAATGCTTCACCGGCGTCGATGTCTACACCGGCGTCCTTGTAGCTCAGGGAGGGTTGCTTGCTCATGATCCAGGCCTTTAGGGGGGATTCAGGGGTAACGACCGAGTCCAGTGGGACCGCCGAAATATACGAGGACGAGTGCCGAGCGCATATTTGAGGGTGCCCGGCTGTTGCCGGTCTGCGAAGGCGCGCGATTTTATCAGGCTTGAGGGGCAGCGGCCATCCTCACACCGACGGCAGGGGCATATCGCATTAAAAAAATTGATATTGCCAGTGTGGATGACGTCGTGCATGGCTGTATAAGGTATCGCCATTAACCGTCTATCGTTATGACAGTGCGAAAACTTCCAGTGATCGTGTGAATGTTTTGCGCAGGGATGTGGTCACAGCCTTGCCCGATCATCTTCATGCGGTCTGTTCCAGCCGCTCTTGTCGTCAGGAATCCTCCATGCGCTTGTGTAAATTCTTGTTTGTGGGCTGTTTGTCATTTTTCAGCGTGGCGAGCCATGCCGAAACCGTCAAAGGTCTTTATCAGGTTCGCGAGCCTGTCAGTAGTCAATCGCAGGAGGAGCGCGATCAAGCGATACAGCGTGCGCTGGATACGCTGGTCCTGCGCCTGACCGGCGATCCCAAGGCGGCGCAAAGCCCGGGTCTGGCGACTGTACGCAAAGATCCGCAGCAAATTATCAGTCAGTACGGCTTTGACGCCGGTCCGCCACAAGCGCTGAAAATCGATTTCGATCCGGCGACCACCGAGCAAGCGTTGCGGCGTGCCGGGTTGTCGCTGTGGGGGGCTAATCGGCCGTCGATACTCGGTTGGTGGCTGAACGATTCCACCGAGGGCTCGAGCCTTGTAGGCGATGCCCAGGCCAGCGCCTTGCCGCTGCGCCGAGCGGCGCAACACCGTGGTTTGCCATTGCGTCTGCCACTGGCGGACCTGAGTGAACAACTGGTCGCCACGGCACCTAATCTGGAAGGCACGGACGCGGCGCCACTGCGCGGCGCCTCGGAACGTTACAACGCTGACGCCTTGCTGGCGGTGCATGCCCGCGAAGAGGGTGGCCAGTGGCAGGCTAAATGGCATTTGTGGCTGGGCGATCAGAAGGAAGCGGGAAGCGTGCAGGGTGCGGATCAGGCCGCTGTGGCCGATGCGGTGATGTTGGCGGTCAGCGAGCGCCTGGCGCCGCGATTTGTGGTCAAGGCAGGCGTTTCGGGCGAACAGTTGCTGGAAGTGCAGGGCATGAATCTGGAGCACTATGCCGCGCTTGGGCGTTTGCTGGAGCCGTTTGGTGCGCGCCTGCAAAGCGTTGATGGCGACCGCATTCTTTACCGGGTCAACGGCAGTGCCGAGCAATTGCGGTCGCAGTTGTCGCTGGCGAAGTTGCAAGAGGTGCCGGCCGGTCAGGCGCCGGCCCCGACGGCTCCTGTTCAACCGGTAGCCAGTGGGGCGGCACCTGTTGTCGCGCCAGCCCCTGCACCGACGCCACAGTTGCGTTTCCGCTGGTAGATTTTTTCTTTCCTTCCTTTATATAAGTGCAGAAGCAGGAGTGGTTCATGGCCGATACGCGGCGTTGGTTCTGGTTGGGTGGGGTCGTCCTGCTCTGCGCGTTTGTCTGGCTGTTGCATCCGATCCTGACACCGTTTCTGGTCGCACTGCTGTTGGCCTATCTGTTCGATCCACTGGTGGATCGGCTGGAAAAGGCCGGGTTGTCACGCACCTGGGGCGTCATCGCGGTGTTTGCGCTGTTCACCCTTATCTTTACGACGCTGCTGCTGGTGTTGGTGCCGATGCTCGCCAGGCAGCTCTTTCGTTTGTACGAGCTGGCGCCGCAAATGCTTGACTGGTTGCAACACACCGCGTTGCCGTGGGCGCAGTCGAAGTTGGGATTGTCGAATAACTTCTGGAAATTCGACAAGCTCAAGGCGGCGATCAGCGAGCACATGGGCGAGACCACGGACATTGTCGGTGTGGTGCTGAGCCAGGCGACGGCTTCGGGGCTTGCGTTGATCGGCTGGCTGGCGAATCTCGTGCTCATCCCAGTGGTCAGTTTCTACCTGTTGCGGGACTGGGACGTGATGATGACCAAGATCCGCAGCCTGCTGCCGCGCAATCGCGAAGAGCGTGTGGTTGCCCTGGCCGATGAGTGCCATGAAGTGCTGGGAGCGTTCGTTCGCGGGCAGTTGCTGGTGATGTTGGCGTTGGGCGTGATTTACGCGGCAGGCCTGATGCTGGTGGGGTTGGAGTTGGGGTTGTTGATCGGTCTGATTGCCGGTCTGGCGGCAATTGTGCCGTACATGGGGTTCGTCATCGGCATCGGCGCGGCATTGGTTGCCGGCCTGTTCCAGTTCGGCGGGGACCTGTATCCAATGATCGGCATCGTCGCGGTGTTCATGGTCGGCCAGGCGCTGGAAGGCATGGTGCTGACCCCATTGCTGGTGGGTGACCGCATCGGTTTACACCCGGTTGCAGTGATTTTCGCGATTCTGGCGGGTGGCGAGCTATTCGGGTTTACCGGAATTCTGCTGGCGCTGCCGGTGGCGGCGGTGATCATGGTGCTGGTTCGTCATATGCATGATTTGTATAAGGATTCTGATATGTACAGTGGCGTCGACGAGCCGGAACTCTAATCTGCGTCGAGAGTGCGTGGCGGGCTGCCTGGTTCGATAACAGGTGGGCCCACCTCTTGCCTGCGGCTGTCACATGCACCGCCAAAGAAACTGCCATAAAACCAGTGTGTTAACGCAAACCTTTGATTTTGCTTGTGGTCTGTCGCATTGTGCGACCCGCGTCACGGGTATAAACTTCGCAAACTTTACACAGAGGCCACTAACGGTTCCGTTGGAACTGTTCAGTCAGCATGAAACCGATTCAGCTGCCCCTAGGTGTGCGTCTGCGTGATGACGCTACCTTTATCAATTACTACCCAGGCGCCAATGCCGCAGCACTCGGCTATGTCGAGCGGCTATGCGAAGCCGACGCCGGCTGGACCGAAAGCCTGATTTATCTTTGGGGCAAGGACGGGGTAGGGCGTACCCACTTGTTGCAGGCGGCTTGCCTGCGCTTCGAGCAACTGGGGGAGCCGGCGGTGTATTTGCCGCTGGCTGAGCTGCTGGATCGCGGCACCGAAATCCTCGATAACCTCGAACAATACGAACTGGTCTGCCTGGATGATTTGCAGGCAGTCGCCGGGCGGGCGGATTGGGAAGAGGCGCTGTTCCATCTGTTCAATCGTCTGCGTGACAGTGGTCGGCGTTTGCTGATTGCCGCTTCGACCTCCCCGCGTGAGCTGCCGGTGAAGCTGGCGGACCTCAAGTCTCGTTTGACCCTGGCGCTGATCTTTCAGATGCGGCCGCTTTCCGACGAAGACAAGTTACGTGCCTTGCAACTACGCGCTTCGCGTCGTGGCCTGCACCTGACCGATGAAGTCGGGCATTTTATTTTGACTCGCGGCACCCGCAGCATGAGTGCGCTTTTCGAGTTGCTGGAGCGTCTCGATCAGGCCTCACTTCAAGCCCAACGCAAGCTCACCATCCCGTTTCTAAAAGAGACGCTGGGCTGGTAAAACCTGGGGCCTACAAGGTTTTTGGCGGATTTCAGGCGCCAAAAAGTCCGCTTTCCTACAGGGCGTAGGACGCGCAAGTGTCTAAATGGGGCATTAGCGCTTAGATGTAAAGGCGAAACAGAAAAGTCACATAAAGATCGATTGAATTTGCAAATGAGGTTGATAGCGGGCATAGTCTCGCCTTCTTTACAACTATCAGCCACGGTCGTGCCCATGCTAAATCGCTTTGCACCCCTCGTGCCCCTCGCACTCGTCACCCTGTTGTTCGGTTGCGCTGCTCACTCTCCAGTGTCCCAGCAAGAGCAACAACAGCAGGTTAAAAATTCTGTTACTGCCCAGTCTTCCGCTCTTTACCAGGAAGAGATGGTCACCGAAAAAGAACTGGCCGACTTTGCTGGTGGCAAGTCGTACAAGCTTCCGGTTCTGGCCGACAGCATCCTCGAACGTGGCATGTCCCTGATCGGTACTCGTTACCGTTTCGGCGGCACCTCTGAAGACGGTTTCGATTGCAGCGGTTTCATCGGTTACCTGTTCCGTGAACAGGCCGGCATGAACCTGCCGCGCTCCACTCGCGAAATGATCAACGTCGACGCGCCACTGGTTTCTCGCAGCAAGCTGGAGCCGGGCGACTTGCTGTTTTTCGCCACCAATGGCCGACGCGGTCGCGTCAGTCATGCCGGGATCTACCTGGGTGACAACCAGTTCATCCATTCCAGCAGCCGCCGCAGCGGTGGTGTCCGGATCGATAGCCTGGGCGATAGTTACTGGAACAAAACCTTCATCGAAGCCAAGCGCGCCCTCGCGATGGCCCCGACCACAGCCCCGACGATCGTCACGGCGCGCCAGTAAGCGGACAATTTGTAAGGTGAACTTAAAGTCTTACTTGAAGTTTGCCGTGTAGCCGCTAGAATCCAGATCTAATATTGATGGCAAACCGCCTGCGTCCTGCGCAGGCGGTTTTCTTTTCTGCGTCCCCTGCAGAAAAAGCCGCAGCCAGATCAGGATGTTCTGCCATGACGACGTCGGCCCGCCTCGCAATCATGTTCTTTGCAGCGCTGCTTAGCGCCTGCGCCAGCCGCCCACCGCCTCCTGCTCCGGTGGTTCGCGCGCCGATCATTTTCGGTTCCTCCCAAGCCTTCTCCCCCGAAGCAGAAGACGTACTGTTCCGCGCGTTGGGCCTGGTCGGCACACCTTATCGCTGGGGCGGCAACACGCCAGACTCCGGATTTGATTGCAGCGGCTTGATCGGCTACGTCTACCGTGATGTCGCGGGTATTTCCCTGCCGCGTACCACCCGCGAGCTGATCAGCATGCAGGCGGCCAATGTGGGCAAGGAAGGCCTGCAAACCGGTGACCTGATTTTCTTCGCCACCAACGGCGGCTCCCAGGTCAGCCACGCCGGCATTTATGTCGGCGAAGGCCGATTCGTCCATGCGCCAGCCACCGGCGGCACGGTGAAGCTCGACAGCTTGTCCAAAGCTTATTGGCAGAAAGCCTACCTGAGCGCCAAACGTGTCCTGCAACCTGAGCATCTGGCGCGTAACCCATAATTCGCGGAGGTTGTCATGACCGCTCGCACGCTTAATCTCGACGATTCCCTGTATCAATACCTGCTCGACGTTTCCTTAAGGGAAACGTCGGTGCTCAAGCGCTTGCGCGACGAAACCCAGGCGCTGCCAATGGCTCGCTGGCAGGTGGCGCCGGAGCAGGGGCAATTTCTCGCGTTACTGGTGAAGATCACCGGTGCCAGGCATTTGCTTGAAGTGGGCACCTTCACGGGCTACAGCGCCTTGTGCATGGCGGCTGCATTGCCGGATGACGGTTCACTGATCTGCTGTGATATTCCCGGCGACTACAACGCCATCGCGCGCCGCTACTGGCAGGAGGCGGGGCTCACCGAGCGGATCGATCTGCGTTTGGCGCCCGCGCTGGAAACGCTCAGCCAGCTCAATCAGCCAGGCTACTTCGATTTGATTTTCATTGATGCCGACAAAGCTAACTATCCGGCCTATCTGGAGCACGCCCTGCGTTTGCTGCGCGTGGGCGGTCTGGCGGTGTTCGATAACACGCTGTGGAGCGGGCGGGTGCTCGAGGAGCATTCCGAGAGCGCAGACACCCGAGCTATCCAGGCGCTCAATCGTGCCTTGAAGGATGACTCGCGCGTGGATCTGTCGTTGTTGCCGTTGGGCGATGGATTGACGCTGTGCCGTAAGCGCTAAACGCCGATCCTCCCTGTTGTAGGAGCGGAGCGAGCTTGCTCGCGATGGTGTATCAGGCGACATTGATGTAGCTGACCCACCATCGCGAACAAGCTCGCTCCTACAGGGGCTGTGTATCTTATTTAACCGCCCAAACGCGCCACACCTTGTTCCCCACATCATCCGCCACCAGCAAATCCCCCTGCTGATCAATCACCACACCCACCGGACGACCCATGGCCTCTTCTTTGGCGTTGAGGAAGCCGGTGAGCACGTCAATCGGCTGCCCGGTCGGTTTGCCTGCGCTGAACGGCACGAAAATCACTTTATAGCCACTGTGCGGATTACGGTTCCACGAGCCGTGCTGGCCGATGAATGCCCCTTCCTTGAACGGCGCCGCAAGTGTGTTGCCTTCAGCAAATGCCAGGCCCAGCGACGCAGTATGCGGGCCGACTGCGTAGTCCGGAGGGATCGCCTTGGCGACCAGGTCCGGGTTTTGCGGATCGACGCGAATGTCGACATGCTGGCCGTAATAGCTGAACGGCCAGCCATAGAACGCGCCGTCCTTGACCGAGGTGATGTAGTCCGGCACCAGGTCGCTACCGATTTCGTCTCGCTCGTTGACCGCCGTCCACAAGGCGCCGCTGTGTGGCTCCCACGCCATGCCGTTGGGGTTACGCAGGCCCGAGGCGAAGATCCGGTGATTGCCGGTGGCTCGGTCGACTTCCCAGATCGCCGCGCGACCTTCTTCCTTATCCAGACCGTTTTCGGCGACGTTACTGTTCGAGCCCACCGTGACGTACAGCTTGCTACCGTCTTTGCTGGCGATGACGTTTTTGGTCCAGTGATGATTCAACGGACCGGCTGGCAAGTCGACTACTGTGATCGGCGGCGAGGTGATCGCCGTATTGCCGTTTTCATAGTGGAAACGCAACAAGCGGTCGGTGTCGGCCACGTAGAGGTCATTGCCGACCAGCGTCATGCCGAAGGGGGAGTTCAGGTGTTCGAGGAATACCGTGCGGGTTTCGGCGATGCCATCGTGGTCCTTGTCTCGCAGCAGCGTGATGCGGTTCGGACTCGGTACGGCCGCGCCGGCGCGGCCCATGACTTTGCCCATGATCCAGCCGCGAATGCCTTTGCCATCATCGGGTTTCGGTGGTGCGTTGGTTTCGGCCACCAGCACGTCGCCGTTGGGCAACACGTAGAGCCAGCGCGGGTGATCGAGGCCTTCCGCAAAGGCCGCGACCTGAGTTCCGGCGGCTGCAATGGGTTTTGCGCCGGCCGGCCAGCCAATCGCCGGGGCGATGTTCACCGTAGGGATCAGGGTCTTGTTGGGTTCTGGCAGTTTTGGCGAGGGACCCGTGCCGTCGGAGACTTGCAGGCTGGAGGTTTCACTACAGGCGGCGAGCCCTCCGGCGAGCGCGATGACGAACACGAGTTGGGGGATGCGCATGCTGGATGTCTCTATGAATGCCCTATCCATTCATAGAGACGCCGAGTGGATTGAAGGTTCAACCGATCAGCCGCGTGCTTCCTTGAATAGCACGGCGATGCCCGGGTGATAGTTGCCCGCTTCATTGCGCAGTTTTCGGTACGCATAGGGGAAATACCAGGCGACGGCGCAGCTGTGTTCCTTCTGCAGGTCGTCGACCATGTCCTGGAGTTCTTCCGGCGTGGCGCCATGCTGGGCCTTTTGCGGCGCGACAAACAGGCAGCCGAGTTTCAGGTCGCTGGCGTAGCTGATTTTCTTCGCGTCGCTGGTGATATCAAGCAGGGCTTGAGTCAGGTTCAGGCTATTGACCCGAGGCCAGCGCTGCGTCGCCTGGAGGTAGGCGCGTTCTTCGGGGGTAGCGATAAACAGATCGGCGCGCGCATTGCGTTCGCCTTCTTCGGTTTGCTTGCGGGTCGACGTTTGTTGCAGCGTGACCATTTCCGCCATCCAGGCTGCAGTGGAAAGCAGCCCGAGGTTGGCTTTTTCATCGAACCAGTACGGGGTTTCGTTATCGCCGCGCACAGCGTTGTAGCGGTCGATACAGATAAACCAGCGCTCCAGCACCGGGCGCAGGAATTCCAGCTTCGGATTGCTGATGATCATGCCTTGCATGTTGCTCACCCTTGTTATTTTGATTGCGGTTATGGCTCTTTGATATCATTGCTCGCGCTGTGACACAACCTTGGCGTCAGCCGATTGACCGGCGGCAGTATATCGTTCACCGGCGTTCTGTCTTCATTTGACGCTCCATCCCCAACCCTCTAACCTTCGCGGCTTGTTTCAGGTGCTCTGTGACCCTGGTCGACAGAGTGAAACAGGGAAGCCGGTGAGTCACCCCTTCAAACGAAGGGGATCACGATCCCGGCGCTGCCCCCGCAACGGTAAATGAGTGAAGACTGTGCCTTGAGCCACTGTGTCGACTGTCGACATGGGAAGGCGCGCAGTCCGGCGTATCGCTGCTCATGAGCCCGGAGACCGGCCTGATTCATCCAGCGGCATCACGGTGGGCGATGCCAGGCTTTTTTCCGCCTATTCTTGTGCCTGCCCGCCGTTATCCAGCCTCAACGGAGAGCTCCCCCATGACTGATTCCCCTGATCGTGACGAACGCCATCTGGCGCGCATGCAGCGCAAAAAAGCCGTGATCGACGAACGCATCGCTAACTCCCCGAATGAATGCGGCCTGCTGTTGGTGCTGACCGGCAACGGTAAAGGTAAAAGCAGTTCGGCCTTCGGCATGCTGGCCCGGTCCATGGGCCACGGCATGCAATGCGGCGTGGTGCAGTTCATCAAGGGGCGCAACAGCACTGGCGAAGAGTTGTTTTTCCGGCGCTTCCCGGAGCAGGTGCGTTTTCATGTGATGGGCGAGGGCTTCACGTGGGAGACCCAGGATCGCCAGCGCGATATCGCTGCCGCCGAAGCTGCCTGGGCCGTGTCGCAGCAACTGCTGCGCGATCCGTCGATTGGCCTGGTGGTGCTCGATGAGTTGAACATCGCACTGAAGCACGGCTATCTGGATCTCGATCTAGTGCTCAGCGATTTGCAGGCCCGTCCGCCGATGCAACACGTGGTCGTCACCGGTCGCGGCGCCAAGCCGGAGATGATCGAACTGGCCGATACCGTCACCGAAATGGGCGTAATCAAGCACGCGTTCCAGGCCGGGATCAAAGCGCAAAAAGGCGTCGAACTGTGAGTCAACCACGTCATTGCCCGGCGGTACTGATTGCCGCGCCGGCTTCCGGTCAGGGCAAGACCACCGTCACCGCCGCGCTGGCCCGTTTGCATCGCAATCAGGGGCGCAAGGTTCGCGTGTTCAAATGCGGCCCGGACTTTCTCGACCCGATGATTCTCGAGCGCGCCAGCGGTGCGCCGGTGTACCAATTGGACATGTGGATGGTCGGCGAGCAGGAGAGTCGCCGGCTGTTGTGGGAAGCTGCCGGCGAAGCCGACTTGATCCTGATCGAAGGCGTCATGGGGTTGTTCGACGGTACGCCCTCCAGCGCTGACCTGGCGCGGCACTTCGGTGTGCCGGTGCTCGCTGTGATCGACGGCACGGCCATGGCGCAGACATTTGGCGCACTGGCCCTGGGGCTCGCGCGTTATCAGCCGGACTTGCCATTTGCCGGTGTGTTGGCCAACCGCGTCGGCACGCTGCGTCACGCACAATTGCTCGAAGGCAGCCTGACCGAAGGTTTGCGCTGGTACGGCGCCTTGTCGCGGGAAACCGGGATCGAATTACCGAGTCGGCACCTGGGGTTGGTTCAGGCCAGTGAGTTGAACGATCTCGATGTGCGCCTCGATGCGGCGGCGGATGCCTTGGCCAGTAGTTGTGAGGTCGCGCTGCCTCCGGCGGTGGAATTCGCCGCCCCGGATGTGATCGCGGCTGAGCCGTTACTGGCTGGCGTGCGGATAGCGGTCGCCCGCGACGAAGCGTTTGCATTCACCTATGGCGCGAGCCTGGATTTGCTGCGAGCCATGGGCGCCGAGCTACTGTTTTTCTCGCCGATCCGTGATGCCCGATTACCGGAGGCAGACAGCCTTTACCTGCCCGGCGGCTATCCTGAATTGCACCATGTGGCGCTGGCACAGAATGACACGATGCTGAGCGCGATCCGTGCGCACCACGTGGCGGGCAAACCGTTGTTGGCCGAGTGTGGCGGCATGCTTTATCTGCTCGATTCGTTGACCGATGTCGAAGGCGCACGCGCTGAGCTGGTTGGCCTGCTGAGCGGTGATGCGGTGATGCAGAAGCGTCTGGCCGCGTTAGCGTTACAAGCGGTCGAACTGCCCGAAGGTGTGTTGCGCGGGCATACCTATCATCACTCGTTGACCAGCACCGAGCTTGAGCCGATTGCTCGGGGGCTGAGCCCTAACGGTGGGCGCGGGGCGGAGGCGGTTTATCGTGAGGGGCGGATGACCGCTTCCTACGTGCACTTCTATTTTCCTTCCAATCCGACCGCTGTAGCCGCGTTGTTTGCGCCTGATCATGACACCGCCTTCGCGAGCAAGCTCGCTCCCACAGTTGATCACCTAACCCCTGTGGGAGCGAGCCTGCTCGCGAAGCGGCCATGACCGACAACGCATTCTCCGAAGCCGAACGCGCAGCGGTTTACCGAGCCATCTGCGAACGCCGCGACATGCGTCACTTCAGCGGCGGCAGCGTCGAGCCAGAGTTGCTCAGGCGCCTGCTCGAAGCCGCGCATCAGGCGCCGAGTGTCGGCCTGATGCAGCCTTGGCGTTTCATCCGCATCAGCGATCGGGCCCTGCGCGGCGAGATTCAGGTGCTGGTGGAAGAAGAGCGTATCCGCACCGCCGAAGCCCTCGGCGAGCGCACCGACGAATTCATGAAGCTCAAGGTCGAAGGCATCAACGACTGCGCCGAAGTGCTGGTCGCCGCGTTGATGGATGATCGCGAGCGGCATATTTTCGGCCGTCGCACCTTGCCGGAAATGGACATGGCTTCGTTATCGTGTGCGATCCAGAACCTCTGGCTGGCCTCCCGCGCCGAAGGGCTGGGCATGGGCTGGGTCTCGCTGTTCGAACCGCAAGCATTGGCGGACCTGCTGGGGTTGCCAGTCGGCGCAAAGCCGATGGCGGTGCTTTGTCTCGGACCGGTCAAGGAGTTCTATCCGGCGCCGATGCTGGTGCTCGAAGGCTGGGCGCAGGCGCGTCCGCTCAGCGAATTACTGTATGAGAATTATTGGGGAGAGAGTCAATGAGTGTGGCGTTGTTGAGTGTCGCCGCCGTGGCGCTGGATGCGCTGCTGGGTGAACCCAAACGCTGGCATCCGCTGGTGGCGTTCGGCCGTTTTGCCGAGCGCATCGAGCAACGATTCAATGGTGGCGGTCGCGGCTGGCGCAGTCACGGCGTCACCGCGTGGGTGATCGCGGTAGTGCCGCTGACCTTGCTGGCCACGGCGTTGTCCTGGGCGCCTTATGTCGGCTGGATCGTCGAGATTCTCGCGCTCTATTGCGCCCTCGGCCTGCGCAGCCTCGGCGAGCACATCGAGCCGGTGGCCAAGGCTTTGCGCAGCGACGACCTGGACGAGGCGCGCCAACGCGTGAGTTACCTGGTCAGCCGTCAGACCAGTGAACTGGATAAAACCGAAGTCGCCCGTGCGGCCACCGAATCGGTATTGGAGAATGGCAGCGACGCGGTGTTTGCCGCGCTGTTCTGGTTTGCCGTGGCCGGCGCGCCGGGCGTGGTGCTCTACCGTTTGAGCAATACGCTGGATGCGATGTGGGGCTACCGCAACGAACGCTTCGAACGTTTCGGTTGGGCCGCGGCCAAAATCGACGACATCCTCAACTACATTCCTGCGCGACTGGTGGCATTGACCTACGCGCTGCTGGGCAAAACCCGACTGGCGCTCAAATGCTGGCGCACCCAGGGCCCGACTTGGGACAGCCCGAATGCCGGTCCGGTAATGGCCGCTGGTGCGGGAGCTCTCGGCGTCGAGTTGGGCGGAGCGGCGATTTATCACGGTGAACTGCATCAGCGTCCATCATTGGGCGAAGGCGTGCCAGCGGATGCCGACGCCATTGACCGTGGCTGGCAATTGGTCCAGCGCGGCGTCTGGTTATGGCTGCTGATTCTCTGCGTGGGGGCCGAATTTTATGCTTGAACACGGTGGTCGGTTACGTAAAGCGGCGCTCGATTACGGCATTGCCGAAGCCGATTGGCTCGACCTGTCCAGTGGCCTCGCGCCTTGGCCGTTTGCAGTTCCTGAGATTGCGCAGCAGGCCTGGGCGCGTTTGCCGGAAAGCGATGATGGCCTGGAGCAGGCTGCTTGCGATTATTACGGCGCCGCCCAGGTGTTGCCGGTTGCCGGTTCGCAAATGGCAATCCAGTTGCTGCCACGTTTGCGTCGGGCCGGCAAGGTTGGCGTGCTATCACCGTGTTACGCCGAACACGCCGAAGCATGGCGACGCAATGGCTACATTGTGCGTGAAGTGATGGAGCAGGAAGTCGACTTCTATCTCGACAGCTTTGACGTGCTGGTGGTGGTCAATCCGAACAATCCCACTGGCCTGAGCCTGCCCCCGAGCAGGCTGCTCGACTGGCACGCACGACTGGCTCAGCGCGGTGGCTGGCTGGTGGTCGACGAAGCGTTCATGGACAACACGCCATCCTTGAGCCTGGCGCCTTTTGCCCATCAGGTCGGTTTGATCGTGCTGCGCTCCTTCGGCAAGTTTTTCGGCCTGGCCGGTGTGCGGTTGGGTTTTGTCCTGGCCGAGCGCAAGTTGCTCAAGTTGCTGGCCGAGCAAGTGGGGCCGTGGGCGGTCAGCGGGCCTACCCGGGTGGTCGGCCAGGCCTGCCTGCTGGATACCGAAGGGCACGTCAGGCAACGGGCGCGCACCGAAGTGGCCAGCGAGCGTCTGGCGCTGCTGCTTGAGCAGCACGGCTTCAAGCCCCAGGGTGGTTGCGCGCTGTTTCAATGGCTGATCACCGAACGCGCCGAACAGCTGCATGAATTCATGGCCCGGCACGGCATCCTGCTGCGGTTGTTCACCCATAACAGCAGCCTGCGTTTTGGTTTACCCGGTAATGAAGCCGACTGGACACGTCTCGCGCAAGCGTTCGATGCCTACGCTGAGGAAAACCAATGACTGGGTTGATAGCTCCGAGCGTCACGTTGATGGTACAGGGCACGACGTCGGACGCCGGCAAAAGCACACTGGTGACAGCGCTGTGTCGTTGGGTCACGCGTCAAGGCGTACGCGTCGTGCCATTCAAACCGCAAAACATGGCGCTCAACAGCGCAGTGACCGCCGACGGTGGCGAGATCGGGCGCGCGCAAGCGGTGCAGGCCCAGGCAGCCAACCTTGAGCCGCACACCGACATGAACCCGGTGCTGCTCAAACCCAACAGTGACACCGGCGCCCAAGTGATCATTCATGGCCGTGCCGTCACGACGATGAACGCCGTCGCCTATCACGATTACAAAGCCATCGCGATGCAAGCGGTGCTGGCCTCCCATGCACGGTTGAGCGCAGCGTATCCGGTGGTGATGGTCGAAGGTGCCGGCTCGCCGGCCGAGATCAATCTTCGCGCCGGTGACATCGCCAACATGGGCTTTGCCGAGGCGGTGGATTGTCCGGTTGTGCTGATTGCCGACATCAATCGCGGCGGTGTTTTCGCCCATCTGGTGGGGACCCTGGAACTGTTGTCGCCAAGCGAACAGGCGCGGGTCAAAGGTTTCATCATCAACCGCTTTCGCGGCGACATTGCCTTGCTGCAATCGGGCCTCGATTGGCTGGAAGCGCGCACCGGCAAGCCGGTGATCGGCGTGTTGCCTTACGTGATGGATCTACACCTCGAAGCGGAAGACGGCATCGATCAGCGCCAGGCCGACAAGGCTGACCAGGTGCTGAAAGTACTGGTGCCGGTGCTGCCGCGCATCAGCAACCACACGGATTTCGATCCGCTGCGCCTGCATCCACAAGTGGATCTGCAATTTATAGGTCCCGGCCAGACGATTCCGCCCGCGGATCTGATTATTCTCCCCGGCTCGAAAAGCGTGCGCAGCGACCTTGAATATCTACGGGCCGGCGGCTGGGACCGCGCTATTGCCCGACACTTGCGCTACGGCGGCAAAGTGTTGGGGATCTGTGGCGGTCTGCAAATGCTCGGTGAACAGGTGCACGACCCGCTGGGGCTCGAGGGCGCACCGGGTTCCAGTGCCGGTTTGGGCTTGCTGGCGTTCGACACGCAGCTCGAAGCAGAGAAGCAGTTGCGTAACGTGCGCGGGCGTCTGGCTCTGGAAAATGCAGCCGTCAGCGGCTACGAAATTCATGCCGGCGTGACAACCGGGCCGGCCCTGGAAAACGCCGCCGTGCAGTTGGACGATGGTCGCTGCGACGGTGCACAAAGTGTCGATGGGCAGATTTTCGGTACGTATCTGCATGGGCTCTTCGAATCACCGGCGGCGTGCAGTGCGCTGTTGCGCTGGGCAGGTTTGCAGGCGGTGCAGGAAGTCGATTACCACGCATTGCGCGAGCGCGATATCGAGCGACTGGCGGATTTGGTGGAGAAGCATCTGGATACTTCACTGCTGCGTGAGCTCTGTGGGATTTAGGGTGATTCCTTCGCGAGCAGGCTCGCTCCCACAATTGAGCGCATTCCTCTGTGGGAGCGAGCCTGCTCGCGAAGGGGCCTGTCGCAACACCGCCAACAAAAGGTTATGAACATGCTGCAACTGATCCTCGGCGGCGCCCGTTCCGGCAAAAGTCGCCTGGCTGAAAAACTCGCGTCCGACAGCGCTCTGGCGGTCACCTACATCGCGACCAGCCAAGCTCTCGACGGCGAAATGAACGAGCGGGTGGCCCATCACCGCGCCCGTCGTCCGCTCGAATGGGCGTTGATCGAAGAACCGCTGGAACTGGCCCGCGTGCTGCGCGAAACCGCCAGCGAAGAGCGTTGCTTGCTGGTGGACTGCCTGACGCTGTGGATGACCAATCTGCTGATGCTCGATAATGCCGAGCGCCTGACGGCCGAACGGGATGCCTTGCTGGACTGCCTGGCGTCATTGCCGGGTGAAATCATTTTTGTCAGCAACGAGACCGGAATGGGTGTCGTACCGCTGGGCGAGTTGACTCGCCGCTACGTCGATGAAGCCGGTTGGCTGCATCAAGCTTTGGCCGAGCACTGTCAGCGCGTTGTCTTGACCGTCGCCGGCCTGCCCCTGACTTTGAAAGGAACCGCGTTATGACTCAATCCTGGTGGTTGAACCCGTGCAAGCCGATCGATGCCCAAGCGGTCGAGCAGGCAGAGGCCCGTCAACAGCAACTGACCAAACCTGCCGGTTCCCTCGGTCAGCTGGAGGCGGTGGCGGTGCAATTGGCGGGACTGCAGGGGCGGGTCAAACCGAGTCTGGATCAGCCCTGGATCGCCATTTTTGCCGGTGATCATGGCGTGGTTGCCGAAGGCGTGTCGGCGTTTCCCCAGGAGGTCACGGGGCAGATGCTGCACAACTTCGTCAGCGGTGGTGCGGCGATCAGCGTGTTGGCGCGACAGCTGGGGGCTGCTCTGGAGGTGGTTGATCTTGGTACCGTGACGCCGTCGTTGAACCTGCCGGGCGTGCGTCACCTGAATCTCGGCCCGGGCACGGCGAATTTCGTCGACGGCCCCGCCATGACGGCGGTCCAGGGTGAGCTCGCCTTGCAGGCGGGTCGCGACAGTGTGCTACGCGCCATTGCAGCGGGTGCACAGTTGTTTATCGGCGGCGAGATGGGCATCGGCAACACCACTGCGGCCAGCGCGTTGGCCTGTGCGTTGCTGGAGTGTCCCGTAGCGCACTTGACCGGGCCGGGCACCGGGCTGAACGCGGCGGGTGTCAGCCATAAAGCCCAGGTCATCGAGCGCGCGTTGGCAGTGCACCAGGCTCAGCGCGGCGATCCGCTGCAAACCCTGTTTAACCTCGGCGGTTTTGAAATTGCCGCGCTGGTCGGTGCGTACCTGGCTTGTGCCCAGGAAGGCGTCGCGGTGCTGGTAGACGGGTTCATCTGCAGTGTCGCCGCGTTGGTGGCGGTGCGATTGAATCCTGCGTGCCGTCAGTGGCTGTTGTTCGGTCATCGCGGCGCCGAGCCGGGCCATCGTCATGTGTTGGAAACCCTGAACGCCGAACCTTTGCTGGACCTCGGCCTGCGTTTGGGCGAGGGCAGCGGCGCTGCATTGGCCGTGCCGCTGCTGCGTCTGGCCTGCGACCTGCACGGGCAAATGGCGACCTTCGCCGAAGCTGCGGTGGCGGATCGCCCGGCATGACCTTGCGCCTCGATCTGTTGCGCCACGGTGAAACCGAACTCGGCGGCGGTTTGCGCGGCAGCCTCGACGATGCACTGACCGACAAGGGCTGGGCGCAGATGCGCGCGGCAGTGGTTGAGCAGGGGCCCTGGGATCGTCTGGTCAGCTCGCCGTTGCAGCGTTGTGCGCGGTTCGCCGAAGCACTCGGGGCGCAACTGGGATTGCCGGTGCAACTGGAGAAAGACCTGCAAGAACTGCACTTCGGTGCATGGGAAGGGCAGAGCGCTGCAGCGCTGATGGAAACCGATGCCGAAGCGTTGGGGCTGTTCTGGGCCGACCCTTATTCGTTCACCCCGCCTCAGGGTGAGCCCGTCGCGGACTTTTCAACGCGAGTGTCGGCGGCGATCGATCGGTTGCACGCCACCTGTGCCGGCGAGCGCGTGTTGCTGATCAGTCACGGCGGCGTCATGCGTTTGTTGCTGGCGCGGGCGCGGGGACTGCCCCGTGAGCAGTTGCTCAACGTTGAAGTCGGTCATGGTGCGTTGTTCTCGCTGTCGGTCGAGTCGGGTGGCCAGCTAAAGGAAGCGTTCTGATCATGTTGCCGTTCTGGATCGCCCTGCAATTCTTGAGCAGCCTGCCGATTCGTCTGGCGGGTATGCCGACGCCACAGGCGGTGGGGCGGTCGCTGCTGTTTTATCCGCTGGTCGGTCTGCTGTTTGGCGTGATTTTGTGGGCGCTGAACCGGGTTTTGCAGGGGGCACCGTTATTGCTCCATGCCGCGTTGCTGCTGACGGCGTGGGTGTTGCTCAGCGGCGCGCTGCACCTGGACGGCCTGGCCGACAGTGCCGATGCGTGGCTCGGTGGGTTCGGCGACCGTGAGCGCACGCTGACGATCATGAAGGACCCGCGTAGCGGGCCGATCGCGGTCGTGACGCTGGTGCTGGTGTTGTTGCTCAAATTTGCCGCGTTGCTGGCGCTGATCGAGCAGCAGCATGCCGCTGTACTGATCATCGTTCCATTGATGGGGCGTGGCGCAATGCTGGGATTATTCCTGACCACGCCTTATGTGCGTGCCGGTGGATTGGGGCAGGCGCTGGCCGATCATCTTCCACGTTCGGCTGGCAAGCAGGTGCTGGCGGTCAGTGCGTTAGCCTGTGTTCTGATTGCTGGCCTCAGCGCCGTGTGGGCGCTTGCGTTGTCGGCGGTGGTGTTTGTCTGGCTGCGACAAGCGATGCTCCGGCGATTGGGTGGCACGACGGGTGATACGGCGGGGGCGATGCTGGAGTTGCTGGAGATGGCCCTGATCGTAGGGATTGCTTTGGTTTTGTAGGAGCGAGGCTTGCCCGCGAAGAACGATAACGCGGTTTTTCTGTAAAACCGCGTTGTATTCTTCGCGGGCAAGCCTCGCTCCTACGGGGTTTTGTATCAAAAATTTGCTTTCATTTAACCGCGGGTATATACACGCACCATGCTCGACTCTCAATGTTTATGCATCAATCTGCGACGCGCCGCCCGTGGCGTCAGCAGGCATTACGACGGCGCTCTTGACGGCTTCGGGATCAACGTTGCCCAGTATTCTCTGTTGTGCAATCTGCAGCGTCTGGACCAACCGAGTATTTCCACCCTGGCCGAAGCGATGGGGCTGGATCGCAGTACGCTCGGGCGCAATTTGCGAGTACTGGAAGGCGAAGGGTTGCTCACGCTGGTCGAGGGCGAGGACATGCGCAATCGCATTGTCAGGCTCACCGAGGCCGGTATTGAACGGCTGGCTGCCGCATTGCCTGCGTGGGAGGCGGCGCAGCAGCGATTGATTGATCGCCTGGGTGCCGAGAAGCGCGAAACCTTACTGAGACTGCTGGACGAACTGGCTTGAGGCCAGTTTGTACGATCTTAAGCGGGTATATACCCGCTACCGGAGAATAAGAATGACATCGATGTGGCGTACTTGCGGGTGGGTTCTATTGGGGAGTGCGCTGATTCTTGCGTTGTCGCTGGGTGTGCGGCACGGCTTCGGGCTGTTTCTGGCGCCGATGAGTGCGCAGTTTGGCTGGGGGCGTGAGACGTTTGCTTTTGCCATCGCCCTGCAAAACCTGATCTGGGGGCTGGCACAGCCATTCACCGGTGCGTTGGCTGACCGTTTCGGCGCCGCGAAAGTGGTGCTGGTTGGCGGTGTGCTGTATGCCTTGGGCTTGATGTTCATGGGCCTGTCCGATTCGGCGGTGACGTTGTCCCTGAGTGCGGGTCTGTTAATCGGTATCGGCCTGTCGGGCACGTCGTTTTCGGTGATTCTTGGCGTGGTCGGACGCGCAGTACCACCGGAGAAACGCAGCATGGGCATGGGCATCGCCAGTGCCGCCGGCTCTTTCGGCCAGTTCGCCATGTTGCCGGGGACGCTGGGGCTGATCGGCTGGCTCGGCTGGTCGGCGGCATTGCTGGTGTTGGGCCTGTTGGTGGCACTAATCGTGCCGCTGGTGAGCATGCTCAAGGACACGCCATTGCCGCTGCTGGGCCATGAACAAACCTTGTCCGAAGCCCTGCGCGAGGCGTGCTCGCATTCGGGGTTCTGGCTGCTGGCGTTCGGCTTTTTTGTCTGCGGTTTCCAGGTGGTGTTCATTGGCGTGCATTTGCCGGCGTATCTGGTGGATCAACATCTTCCGGCCAGCGTGGGCACCACGGTGCTGGCGCTGATCGGGCTGTTTAATATCTTCGGTACTTACACGGCTGGCTGGCTCGGTGGGCGGATGTCCAAGCCGCGTTTGCTCACCGGTCTGTATGTGCTGCGGGCGGTGGTGATCGGGTTATTTCTGTGGGCGCCGGTCACGACAACCTCCGCGTATCTGTTTGGCATGGCGATGGGCTTCTTGTGGCTGTCGACGGTGCCTTTGACCAACGGCACTGTGGCGACCTTGTTCGGTGTGCGAAATCTGTCGATGCTCGGCGGGATTGTTTTCCTGTTCCACCAAATTGGATCGTTCCTCGGCGGGTGGTTGGGCGGGGTGGTGTATGACCGAACCGGAAGTTACGACTTGATCTGGCAGGTGGCGATTCTCTTGAGCCTGGTAGCCGCTGTCCTGAACTGGCCGGTGCGTGAGCGGCCGGTGGCGCGACTGCAAACCCAAATGAGTGTGGCATGAACAGACTCTGGCCGCGTATCGCTGTAAGCGCCGTCTGCGCCTTGCTGCTGGCCCTGGCGTGGTGGGGGTGGCATCAGGGCGGGCTGGCACTGATGCAACTGGGTATGGGTGTTTGCTAGCGGGATGTAGAACGAATAACGATGCCCACTAAAAAGCCCCGCCTCTGTACAAGAGAGCGGGGCTTTTTCAATTCAGGCGGCAAGGGGTTCAGGTTCGCCGTGAATCATCAGAAGCGGTAGGTCGCGCCAACACCGAAACCGTTCGCACTGTTTTCGTACTTGGCGTTGTAGGACTGACCCAAAGCGTTAGAGTCGTTGACAGTGACAGATTGTTCCTTGAGGTAAGAGTAAGCCACATCAATGGTCCAGTCGTCGGTTGGGTTGAAGCCCGCACCGACACTGAAGATGGTCCGGTCGCCGGTAGGAATGCGTGGCGAACGATTAGTGTTGTTGGTGGGCGACTGGTCAAAGGTGAGACCGGTACGCAGTACCCACTGCTTGTTCAACTGGTAGGAAGTACCCACGGCGTAGGCCCAGGTGTCATGCCAGTTCTGTTCTTCCGTGATGGTACCAACGATTCTTGGGGCGAGGGCACCACCGCTTTGTGCCGTTACGCCTTCGTTGTTGATCGTGATGTCTTTCAGGCGGCTCCAGCGAGTCCAGGTAGCACCGGCATAGAGCTTCCAGGCTTCATTCATCTCTTGAGTCACGGAAAGGTCATAGGACTCAGGTGTTTCGATCTTCAGCGAGGCATCGTAACGGTTGGATTTGAGCAGCTGAGGTGGCACGCCAGTGCCGGCAGTCACATCGGTGTGGCCGTCGAGCTTGTAGTTCACTTTCGAGTGATAGGTCAGGCCCACGCGAGTGGTGTCGGTGGCTTGCACCAGGACGCCGGCGTTAAAGCCCAAGGCCGTATCGTCGCCCTTGACCTCCACATTGTTGTCGCCAGTCCGGGGGATAGGGAGAGCAATGTCCGATTCCAGGGTGCCGGAAATCCGGTTGAAGGTAGGGCCAAAACCGATCGATACTTTATCGTTGAAAGCGTAGCTGACGGTTGGCTGCAGAGTGACGACTTTGACTTCGCTCTTGCTGCCGAAAGCGCGGCCCTGAAAGCCGTTTTCGTAGTTGGTGATCAGCCCGAACGGAGCGTAGACACCAAAACCAACAGACCATTCATCGTTGAGTTTATTTGTATAGAAACCCATCGGTACTGTAGTGAACGGAACCATATCGCCTTTGTTGGTTCCGCTTGAACGGCCGCTGGTATCGCTGATATCGGTCGAGGCGTCGATCGATGCGATACCGCCGGTGATTTGCTGGCCTTTGAGGCGGGCCATACCGGCAGGGTTACCAAAAACTGTACTGGCATCATCGGCAGATGAAGAGCGCCCCGCAAAACCAGTCCCCATTCCGCTGATGCTCTGTTCGTTAAGGGCAAAGCCACTTGCAAAGATCTGGGACGATGCCAAGGCAACGGCGAGGCTAATGGTGGTTTTGAGCATTACTTTTTTCATTATTAGAACTCCTTGTGATCACCGAGGCGAAAATTACCAACATTTTCGTCCCAGCGCCATAGGCTGTATTACTTGATTTAGAGCGGTTTTGTAGGACAATCCGACCAGATTCGCGACCAGATATGCGATCTTGTGGAAATAGCGGATCAGCAGGCAACCTGATTCAGCGATGAAACACAGGTCTGCCAGGCGTAGGTGAAGTCTCTCAGGCGTCCTTGAGGCTGGAAGGTCTGGCGCCAGATTCGGGCCATTCCCAGCAGGTCGTCTGCTTCGGGGAGCGGGGTGTTCTGTTCTTCTACCAGCAGCCAGGCGATGGCGGTGGCGTAACGCAGGTTGACGGTCAATTCGAGGTGCGGACTACTCAGGAAGGCATGTTGGCTGGCCAGGCCGCGGACCAGGCTGGCGCGTTCCGGGTCAAGTGCCAGGTACCGGTCCCAGAGTGCCTGGTGGCGGAGTTCGGCGATTCGGTACAGGCCATGTCCGCGGCGGTCATGCAGGGCGGTACCAAGGGCAGACTGGCTGGCGGCGATGCCCAGCAGCAGGGATTCGGCAGTTGCGCTATGGCGTCCCAGATAGATCAATGTCGGACGGATCACATAGCGGCACAGTTCGCTGGCAGCGATACCCATAAAACCCTCGAAACTTCAAGTGGGCGGCGATACCTGAAGGGGCCTTGGCAGCAGTGATCGGTTCAGGCTCGCCGGAAGCGGAACAAGCCGCTTGAGTTGAAGTGTAGTGTCATATTTGCGCTATAAAGGACTGTTTTTAAAATATTTCCAGCTTCGAGTTATAACCGTTATATCGGTTGGTGCTTAGGCGTTGTCGACCAAAAGAGAAACATCGGGCAATAAAAAGCCCCGCTTTTTGAGCAGGGCTTTTGGGGTTTTCAGTCTTTGCGGCGTATCAGGCAACCAGTGCCTGACGGGTACGCTCAATCACAGCCTGCAGCGGTTCGGCGCTGGAGTACTGATCGGGGTACAAGCGTTCGCTGTGACGAGCGATGCCGTGTTCATTGACCAGCGTGAAACTGAAGCAGCCTTTGCGAGCGGCCATGATCAGGCAGTTCATTGGTGCAAAAGCGTTGGTTAGGGTGCGAATGGCATCCTGGGTATGGATTTGAGTAGACATCATTGGGTGTTCCTGCAAGCGACACGGATAAGAACCGTGCAAAGTTAAAACGTTCCAGTGACGACGACCACCATTGGTCGAACGAAGAACCCGACTGGAACAAAGCAGCCAGTTTGAAGCGCTAATGAGTTTGGCGCGCCTGGGCTGGCAGGTAGGTACTTAGGAGGGCAGGCAGCACATCAAGGGCAAAGGTTCTGGGCCCAGGGTGAAGATCCTGATCAATTTGCAGGTTGGTTCGGTCAGAGTAAGTGAGCTTGGCAACACCCTTTGCTTTCGATTCAAAGGCTGTGTTGGTGCAAGGTTTACCTGGAAACCATCGAGGTGGTCGATCCCGCTTTTTCGGTTGAGGCTTCTTTTGGGAAGGCTGTCCGGGGGATTTGTTCGACCAGAATTGACTTTCAGCTTGGTACTAACGCCGCGGATACTAACGGATTGAATTGCTAAAGGGAAGTGTGTTAGCAAAAAAGATCCCTGAAGTACATTCAAGCGATAACGCAATCTGTAGCAGCTGGCGAAGCCTGCGTTCGCCTGTAGGAGCGAAGCTTGCTCGCGAAGAACGATAACGCGGTGTGTCAGAACTGACGCCTTCGCGGGCAAGCCTCGCTCCTACAGCAGCCGAACGCAGGCTTCGCCAGCTGCTACGGAGTATGCGGTGCAGCTGAATTTGTTTAACCCGCCCTGTAATAGCACAAAATCCGACGGCTGGTTGTCGACCTTCGTCCTGCCAGGACCTGCCTGAATCAAGGGTTTGCGCAGGGTTTACCCCCAGGCTCAGGTAAAAAATGCGCCGAAAAAGTGCGTCGATATAATCGCCTCGAAGGGACTTGTGCACATAAGTCGGGCAGCCTGTCACCCTGCTGTCATCTTCCCTTCAACTGCAGTGGGTGCCTGTAACCAAAATTTAAGTCAATGAAAAACATCGCTTTTTTTTACTGGTGAAAAAATCGTCAGTTTGACTGCGAGCCCCATTCCATAGGGCTTTGCGAGAGTTCAAGGGCGGTTGTCCACTGAGTTATCCACAGCTTCTGTGGATTGTCCCGAGCGCTTGCTCTAGGACGGACGTGCAGGGTTTTTTTAGACTTTACCTGTAAGAAAAAAAGAGTAGAGTTGCGCGCCTTCCGATCCGCCCCACAGTACTTTATGAAGTTTCGCTCAGTATCAATCTCCACCACCCCTACACCTCCCGTCGTTATCCCACCCAAGCGCTTTTCGATGCGTGTGGCCGAGTGGCTTCTGGATAGCCCGCGACTGGGTGATAACCCCAGCGTGAAGCATTTTGCCGGACGTTTGCTCAAGCAGCCGGCCCGCGAAGGGGTTGTGGCTGCGCAAAGTCGCCTGGGCCAGCTGATGTGCCGTGAATGCGGCAATGCCCGGGACCGCCGGATTGGTCAGGATCTTTTGCGTCAGGCTGCGCGGGCAGGGGATCGTCGCGCCCGGCAGGAACTCGGCCTGATCGAAGACTGAGCTGTCCAAGACCTGACGCCTTGGTTAACCTTCAAGCTTTATCTTATCGGCAGGAGTCGCTATGGCTATGGACTTGACCAGCATTTTGCTCGGTCTGGCGGGCGCTGCATTGCCGTTACTGGTACTGGCCTGGCAATTTCAGCGCCGAGCGAGCACCGCGCAGTCAGCGGCAGCGTTGCTGGAGGAGCGTCTGGCCATGGCCCATCTGGCGCAGGATGGTTTGAACGCTCAACTCGAAGCGTGTCGCGACGAAATCGCCGATCTGGGTCAGGCCAATGCCGCCAAACAGGCAGACCTGGCCGCCGTGCGCCGTGAAGTCGAACTGCTGCAGATCGAACGTGACGATGCCCGCGACGCCGCCCACGCCTGGAATCTCGAGCGCGCCGGTAAAGACGCCGAGTTGCGCCGTCTGGACGCTCAGGCGGCCTCGCTCAATGCAGAGTTGCGCGAGCAGCAGGAAAGCCATCAGCAGCGCCTCAGCGACCTGCAGGGCTCGCGAGACGAGTTGCGCGCGCAGTTTGCCGAGCTCGCCGGGAAAATCTTCGACGAACGTGAGCAGCGATTTGCCGAAACCAGTCAGCAACGATTGGGGCAATTGCTCGATCCCTTGAAGGAACGCATCCAGTCTTTCGAAAAGCGTGTCGAAGAAAGCTATCAGGCTGAAGCCCGTGAGCGCTTTTCCCTGGCCAAGGAACTGGAGCGCCTGCAACAGCTCAACTTGCGTCTGAGCGACGAAGCCACCAACCTGACCCGCGCGCTGAAAGGTCAGAAAACCCAAGGTAACTGGGGCGAGCTGATTCTAGAGCGAGTGCTTGAGCATGCGGGGCTGGAGAAGGGCCGCGAGTACCAGACCCAGGTTAATCTCAAGGGGCCCGACGGTGAGCGGTTTCAGCCGGACGTGATCATTTATCTGCCGGGCGACAAGCAGGTCGTGGTCGATTCCAAAGTCAGCCTCACGGCCTATCAGCAATACGTGGCAGCGGAAGACGATGCCATTGGCCAAATCGCGATCAAGCAGCACGTGCTGTCACTGCGTAGTCATGTCAAAGGCTTGGCCGGCAAGGATTACAAGCGTCTCGACGGCTTGCACAGCCTGGATTTCGTTTTGCTCTTCGTACCGATCGAAGCGGCGTTTTCCGCCGCGTTGCAGGCTGAGCCGACGCTGTTCCAGGAGGCTTTCGACCGTAACATCGTGATCGTCAGCCCGACCACTTTACTGGCCACACTTCGGGTCATCGACAGCCTGTGGAAACAAGAACGGCAGAGCCAGAACGCCCGGGAAATCGCTGAGCGCGCCGGGTGGCTGTACGACAAGTTCGTGTTGTTCATTCAGGATCTGGATGAAGTAGGCAATCGCTTGCAGCAACTGGACAAGGCCTACAGCTCGGCGCGCAACAAGCTGACAGAAGGACGAGGCAACCTGGTCAGCCGCAGTGAGCAGCTCAAGCTGCTTGGCGCACGGGCGAGCAAGAGTTTGCCCGCGGACTTGCTGGAGCGGGCGATGACCGATGTCGATGGGTTGGCAGAGTTGCCGGAATAAAGATCATCGCAGCGGCATAAGGCTTAATGCCAGTCAGTTAAGCCGTAACACGATCTGTAGCAGCTGGCGAAGCCTGCGTTCGGCTCGGGCCGCGATCGGACGCAGCAGTCGTGAAACCTGAGTGCAAGGTCTTCCTGAAACATCGTACCGCCTGATTTCACGACTGCTGCGTCCGATCGCGGCCCGAGCCGAACGCAGGCTTCGCCAGCTGCTACCAGGAGCGTGTTTCGTCTGAGATTTTCTTAACTGACTGGCATTAGGCAGAAGGCTGCGATCTTTTAGCGCCTACAACGGCAAATGCCGACTCAACAGCGCTCGCAACGCGGCCGGTTTCACCGGTTTAGCCAGGTAATCCAGTCCTGCTGCGTGCACCTGGGCCACCGTCTCCGGTCGTCCATCCGCGCTGATCACCACCCCCGGCACCGGTTCACCCAAGCGCGTGCGCAGCCATGCCATCAGCTCGGTTCCCGTCTCGCCATGGTCGAGGTGGTAATCCACCAGTGCCAATTGCGGGCGAACTCCATCGCTCAGCAGCGTGGCGCACTCATCGCGATTGCGCGCCGTCCAGACCTGGCAGCCCCAACGGGTGAGCAGGCTGTTCATGCCAATCAGGATGCTGTCTTCGTTGTCGATACACAGCACCTGCGCGCCGCTCAGCACTTTACCGTTGAGCGGCGCGACCTTGGCCGGCATCGCGGTTTGCGCCTGCGCCTGGGCCAACGGCACACTGACGCTGAACACGCTGCCGCGACCCGGCCAGGAACGAACCTGCAATGAATGACCCAGTACGCGACACAGGCCATCAGCAATCGCCAAGCCTAACCCCAGGCCTTTCTCGGCTCGGGTCTGGTGGCTGTCGAGGCGTTTGAATTCCTCGAAAATGACCTGCCGTTTATCTTCCGGAATGCCCGGTCCACGGTCCCAGACCTCCAGACACAGCTCGCCCTTGCGCCGCCGAACTCCCAACAACACCGGTCCCAGGGCATAACGGAAGGCGTTGGTGAGGAAGTTCTGCAAGATCCGGCGCAGCAGCTTGATGTCACTGTCGACCCGCAACGTGCTGCCCCGGACGCGGAATTTCAGTCCCTGGTCTCGGGCCAGTGCCTGGAATTCGGCACCCAGAATGTCGAACAACTCATTGAGTACGAACGGTTTGGGATCGGGGTTGATCTTGCCGTTCTCCAGACGGGAAATGTCCAGCAGATCGCTGATCAAATCCTCAGCCGAGCGCAGTGAGGAGTCCAGGTGATGGACCAGTTTCTGCGCCTCGCTGGACAGGCCATCGTCTTGATGGGACAGGGCCGCGGAGAACAACCGCGCCGCATTCAGCGGTTGCATCAAGTCATGGCTGACAGCGGCCAGGAAACGGGTTTTCGACTGGTTCGCCGATTCGGCAGTGCCCTTGGCTTCGGTCAGGGCCATGTTGAGTTGCGAGAGTTCGTGGGTTCGCTCGGTGACGCGCTGTTCCAGGCCTTCGTTGGCTTCGGTCAGCGCTTGCTCGGCTTCGCGGAACGCGGTGATGTCGGTGAAACTCATGACGAACCCGCCGCCCGGCATCGGGTTGCCGATCAGTTCGATCACCCGCCCATTGGGGAACAGACGCTCGGACGTGTGGGCCCGGCCCTGACGCATCCAGTGCAGACGGCGGGCGACGTGCACTTCGGCTTCACCGGGACCGCACAGACCGCGCTCGGCGTTGTAGCGAATGATGTCGGCAATCGGTCGGCCGACGCTGATCAAACCCTCCGGGTAATTGAACAGCTCCAGGTAACGGCGATTCCAGGCCACCAGTTTCAGCGACTGGTCGACCACGCTGATGCCCTGGGTGATGTTCTCGATCGCCCCTTGCAGCAAGGCGCGGTTGAATTGCAGCACTTCCGAGGCTTCGTCGGCGATACGCACGACATCCTCCAGTTGCATCTCCCGACCTTCGATGGCGGCTTTTACCACGGCCCGGGTCGAAGACGCACCAAGAACACCGGCCAGCAAGCGTTCGGTGTGGGCGATCCATTCGCCGTCGGCATTCTGGTTCGGGTTGAAGCCTTTGCCCTGACGGTAGGCGAAACGGATGAAACTCTGCCGGGCGCGTTCTTCACCGACGAAGCGGGCGGCCAGTTGTAGCAAATCGTCGATTTGTACGGACAGCAGCGAGCGGGCGCTGGGACGGGCGCTGATTTCCTGACCGATGAAACGACCGGCCTGCCAGTGTTCCGAAACCCGTGTGCGTGACAGCACCGACACCCAGGCGAACAGGGTGAAGTTGGCCGCCAGCGACAACACTACGCCTTGGGTCAGCGGGGTGAGCGGCAGGTTCAGCGGGTTGCCATGCAGCCAGGCCAGGCCAGGGAAACTGCTCAGCGACCAACCCAGGCTACGGGCGGCAATCGGCAGGATCAGCGTATAGAACCAGAGGAATGTCCCGGCGGCGAGGCCGGCAAAGACACCACGGCGATTGGCCTGTTTCCAGTACAGCGCACCGAGCATGGCCGGCGCGAGTTGAGTCACGGCAGCGAAGGCGATCTGGCCGATGGTCGCCAGGCTCGCGGTCGACCCCAGCAGGCGATAACTGACGTAGGCCAGCAGCAGAATCACCACGATGCTGACGCGGCGCACCGAGAGCATCCACTGGCGGAACACTTCAAATGGCCGCTCGGCATTGTTGCGGCGCAGCAACCACGGCAACAACATGTCGTTGGAGACCATGGTCGACAGCGCCACACTGGCCACGATCACCATGCCGGTCGCCGCCGAGGCGCCACCGATAAATGCCAGCAGCGCCAAGGCAGGGTGAGCCTGAGCCAGAGGCAGGCTGATGACGAACGAATCCGGCAACACCGAACTCGGCAGCATCATCTGACCCGCAAGCGCGATGGGTACTACAAACAATGCAGCCAGCGCGAGGTAGGCCGGGAACACCCACTTGGCCAGACGCAGATCTTGCGGGTCGATGTTTTCCACCACCGTCACATGGAACTGCCGGGGCAGGCAGATGATTGCCATCATCGCCACGCCGGTCTGCACCACCATCGACGGCCAGTTGACAGTTTCTTTCCAGTACTCTTCCAGGCGTGGGGCGAGCATAGCCTGGTCGAACAGGTCGTCGAAACCGTCATACAGGCCGTAGGTCACGAACGCGCCGACCGCCAGAAAGGCGAACAGCTTGACCAGCGACTCGAACGCAATGGCCAGCACCATGCCGCGGTGGTGTTCCGTGGCGTCGAGGTTACGAGTACCGAAGACGATGGTGAACAACGCCAGCACCAGTGACACGATCAGCGCGGTGTCCTGCGCGCGAACCCCCATGGCATCGGCACCCGCGCCAATCAGCAGGTTCACCCCAAGCACGATGCCTTTGAGTTGCAACGCAATGTAGGGCAGTACGCCGACCAGGCAGATCAGCGCCACCACCACCGCCAGTGACTGCGATTTGCCGTAGCGCGCGGCGATGAAGTCGGCGATGGAGGTGATGTTCTCCTGTTTGCTGATCATCACCATTTTTTGCAGGACCCACGGCGCACAGACCAGCAGCACGATCGGCCCGAGGTAAATCGGCAGGAATGACCAGAGTTGCTCGGCGGCCTGGCCCACCGCGCCAAAGAAAGTCCAGCTGGTGCAGTAGACCGCCAGTGACAGGCTGTACACCCAGGCTCGCACCCGCGGCGGCAATGGCGCGCTGCGACGATCGCCGTAGAAGGCGATGGCGAACATGATAGCCATATAGGCAAGGGCGACGGCTGCGATCAGCCCGCTGGACAGCGACATGATAACTCCAGGCAAAAGACTCCCGGGACTCCCGCCCGGTCTAGACAGTCTCGCACGATGACAGGGGTTAGTCAGTGTCGACCAAGGTCGCGGGGCGGCGGGGTGTCGCAGGGTGTGCATCAGATGTTTGTGGAGCGCGATCACCCGTAGGAGCGAGCTTGCTCGCGAAGGGCTTGAAAGCAATGCGTTCATTCGGGACGAACGCGTTATCGTTAACGTCCTTCGCGAGCAGGCTCGCACACAGGTGATCGCGCTCCAATGTGTGCGAGCCTGCTCGCGAAGGCGTTGTTAAGGTCGAAGCTTTTTATTATCTATAAAGCAGATAACAGTTAGAGATATTACCCGTTATATCGATATTCGATTTGGATCTACCATGAGCTCCACCCCACCAGGGGACAGGAGATCGCCATGACATGCCTCAATAGCGCCAAGCCCGGTATCAAGCCGTTCACTCACTTGCAGCACCCGCGTGAAGTCATTCGCCAGTTCACCCCCAACTGGTTTGCGGCCACCATGGGCACCGGCGTGCTGGCGTTGGCGCTGGCGCAATTGCCCGTCGCGATGCCTGGCTTGCGAGTGTTTGCCGAAGCCCTATGGCTGTTCAATATCGTCCTGTTCGTTTTGTTCACGGCGGTTTACACCGCGCGTTGGGCGCTGTTTTTCGACGAGGCGCGGCGGATTTTCGGCCACTCCACGGTATCGATGTTTTTCGGCACCATCCCTATGGGCCTGGCGACAATCATCAACGGCTTTCTGGTGTTCGGTCTGCCGCGCTGGGGGGACGGCGTGATTCATGTCGCCGAGGTGCTGTGGTGGCTGGATGTGGCGATGTCGGTTGCCTGCGGTGTGCTGATTCCCTACATGATGTTTACCCGTCAGGAACACAGCATCGACCAGATGACCGCTGTTTGGCTGTTGCCGGTGGTGGCAGCGGAAGTAGCAGCTGCCAGCGGTGGTCTGTTGGCGCCGCATCTGGTGGATGCCCACTCGCAACTCGTTGTACTGGTGACCAGTTACGTGCTTTGGGCCTTTTCCCTGCCGGTAGCGTTCAGCATCCTGACCATCCTGTTGCTGCGCATGGCGTTGCATAAATTGCCCCACGAAAACATGGCGGCGTCGAGTTGGCTGGCGCTTGGTCCGATTGGTACCGGGGCGCTCGGCATGTTGCTGCTGGGCGCCGACGCGCCGGCCATCTTCGCCGCCAACGGCTTTGCGGGCATCGGTGAAATTGCCGCCGGACTGGGGCTGGTGGCTGGCATTACGCTGTGGGGGTTTGGTTTGTGGTGGATGCTGGTGGCGGTGCTGATCACGGCGCGTTACCTGCGCTCCGGCATCCCGTTCAACCTCGGCTGGTGGGGCTTCACCTTTCCGTTGGGGGTCTATTCTTTAGCGACGTTGAAACTGGCCAGCACCTTGAACCTCACCTTTTTCAGTGCTTTGGGCTGTGTGCTGGTGGCGTTGCTGGCCGTGATGTGGGTAATCGTCGCCAGACGTACCGTGCAAGGCGCGTGGCGTGGCGAGTTGTTTGTCTCGCCGTGCATTGCAGGATTAAAGAAATAACCCCTAAAGATTAGGTAATGTGTGGCCTGGATCGATGTTTGGCATTCCAATTACAGAATCTACGCCAGTCTCCATGCCACTCTTTACCCAACATCAGGGACACACGGAAGATGAGCCACCCCTCACAGTTCACCTTGCTTCGCACCCGGCGCTTCTTGCCGTTTTTCGTGACACAGTCCCTCGGGGCGTTCAACGACAACATTTTCAAGCAGTCGTTGATCCTCGCCATTCTGTACAAATTGACTATCGAGGGTGACCGCTCTATTTGGGTCAACCTGTGTGCGCTGCTGTTTATCCTGCCGTTCTTTCTGTTCTCGGCGCTGGCCGGTCAGTTCGGCGAGAAGTTCGCCAAGGATGCGTTGATCCGTCTGATCAAACTCGGGGAAATCGTCATCATGGCGGTGGGCGCGGTCGGTTTCCTGTTCGATCACCTGTCGCTGATGCTGGTCGCGTTGTTCGCCATGGGCACGCACTCGGCGCTGTTCGGGCCGGTGAAATACTCAATTCTGCCCCAGGCCTTGCATGAAGACGAGCTGGTAGGCGGCAACGGGCTGGTGGAAATGGGCACCTTCCTGGCGATTCTCGCCGGGACCATCGGCGCCGGGATCATGATGTCGTCCGCCCATTACGCGCCCATCGTCTCCACAGCGATCATTGGCGTCGCGGTGCTTGGCTATCTGGCCAGTCGCAGCATTCCTCGCGCCGTAGCGGCATCGCCGGAAATGCGCCTGAACTGGAATATTTTCAGCCAGTCCTGGGCCACGTTGAAACTGGGCCTGGGCCAGACTCCGGCCGTGTCGCGCTCGATTGTCGGCAACTCGTGGTTCTGGTTTGTCGGGGCGATTTATCTGACGCAGATCCCGGCGTATGCCAAGGAGTGGATGCACGGTGACGAAACCGTGGTGACGTTGATTTTGACGGTGTTTTCGGTCGGTATCGCCCTGGGTTCGATGCTCTGCGAGAAACTCTCCGGGCGCAAAGTCGAGATCGGTCTGGTGCCGTTCGGCTCTTTCGGATTGACGGTGTTTGGTTTGCTGTTGTGGTGGCATTCCGGTGGAATCCCGGACAGCGTCGAGGGCCATGGCTGGATTGCCGTCCTCGGTTTTGGCCACGCCTGGCTGGTGTTGATGGACGTCCTTGGGTTGGGGGTTTTCGGTGGCTTCTACATCGTGCCGCTGTACGCACTGATCCAGTCGCGTACTCCGGAGAAGGAACGGGCGCGGGTGATCGCCGCCAACAACATTCTTAATGCGTTGTTCATGGTAGTGTCGGCGATTGTTTCGATCGTTTTGCTGAGCATCGTCAAACTGTCGATCCCGCAGCTGTTCCTGGTGGTTTCGCTGTTGAACATTGGTGTTAACGCCTACATCTTCAAAATTGTCCCCGAGTTCAGCATGCGCTTCATGATCTGGCTGCTCAGCCATTCCATGTACCGCGTGGAGCATCGCAACCTGGAGCTGATTCCCGATGAAGGCGCGGCTTTGCTGGTCTGCAACCACGTGTCGTTTGTTGATGCCTTGCTGATTGGCGGGGCGGTGCGTCGGCCGATTCGCTTTGTGATGTATTACAAAATCTACAACCTGCCGGGACTGAACTTCATCTTTCGCACCGCCGGGACGATTCCGATCGCCGGGCGCCAGGAGGATATTCAGATTTACGAAAAGGCCTTCACCCGGATTGCCCAGTACCTGAAGGAGGGTGAGCTGGTGTGCATCTTCCCTGAAGGCAAGTTGACTGCCGATGGCGAGATCAACGAGTTCAAGGGCGGGCTGACGCGGATTCTCCAAGAGACGCCAGTGCCGGTGATTCCGTTGGCATTGCAGGGGTTGTGGGGGAGTTTTTTCAGCCGCGATCCGGGCAAGGGCCTGTTCCGTCGCCTGTGGTCTCGGGTGACGCTGGTGGCGGGTCCTGCGGTGGCTGTTGAGGTGGCAGAGCCGGCCAGATTGCAAGGTTTGGTAGGGGCGTTGCGCGGCGCTGTTCGCTGACTCCAACCGAGGCGGGACCCTGTAGGAGCGAGCTTGCTCGCGATGGTCGTTAACAATAACGCGTGTTTACTGGCTAAACGCGGCGCTCTTGAGTCCATCGCGAGCAGGCTCGCTCCTACAGGTTAGTGGGGTTCAACCCGCCATTGCTAACCGGTTACGTCCCTCGCGCTTGGCTACATACAGCGCACTGTCGGCTCGTCGCAACAGACTTTCGACAGATTCCCCAGGCAACAGGGTCGAGCAGCCAAGGCTGACCGTCAGCTCGATCATGTTGCCATCGGCCGTATAGTCATGGGCCTGCACTGCAAACCGCAGTCGTTCGCCAACCATGGCGGCGGCTTCCCGGCTGGTGTTGGACAGCAGGATCAGGAACTCTTCGCCACCAAACCGGAACACCATGTCCACGTTGCGCAACTGCTCTTTGATCGAGGTAGCGACCGCTTTGAGCACGTCGTCTCCAGCACTGTGGCCGTGGGTGTCGTTGATGTGCTTGAAGTGATCGATATCCAGCATCAACAGTGACAGTGGCTGCTGGTGGCGCCTCGACATCTCGATTTCCCGCTGTAGCGTCTGATCCATGGCGATGCGGTTTCCGGTGCCTGTGAGCGGATCGCGCAACGCACTTTGGGTGGCGGCGCGATATAGCAGGGCGTTGCGCATCGGAAAGAGCAGCGCGGACAGTGAAGACTCGAGGTTGCCCTGTTCCTGATCGCTGAAGCGTTGATTACGGCGGAACACCAGTTCACCCAGGTGCTCGCCTTCATGGCTGAGACTGTAACTGATCGAGTGATGGCCACGCAGGCCGAACTCCAGGCGTAAGTCACTGGACTTGTGCTCATAGCTCAAGGCGTTCAGCGGTACTAATTTCTGAATTTCACGAAAAAACAGCCCGAGAATGCGTTGTGGCTCAAGACTGGTTTGCAGTTGCAGGTTCAATTGCTGGCGCAATTGCGCAAGGCTGACTGGCCTTGTCAGAAGGGGCGGCTGTTGACCAAAGCCCAGGCGTTGCAATTTGGCGCTATCAAAGTCAATTGCGTTGGTCTGGGAAGGTGATTTCATATGATGTGCGCCCCTAAGCGGTAAGGCTGTCTTACAAGCTGGGTGAGAGCGGCTTTGGGCTGCGCGTCGTACTGGTCCGTCAGTCCCGTAGGACAATTCGTACAAGTCTAATCCGCTTTTCCGGGGATTAGTAACCTGTCGACGCTAGCGCTAACCCCACCTGCTTTCACACGGCGTGTCTGAGGGAATTTAGAGCGAAAGTCGTGCCATTCGGTTCATTCGATTAAAAATCATTTTAAATCAGTAACTTGATGGCTTCAGGAGAGATGCAGTGGAGTGCGGCGGCATTTGTTTGACCTTAAACAGGTGCAATTGCGACGCTCTTTGAGTGCCGCGACAGGAATTCGTCGCGGCACAAATGCGACGCGCGGCGCAAGCACCTGGCGTCACTGAGCGTTGAACGCCTGACCGTTGATGCCCTTGCTGTCCGGTCCCATCAGGTACAGATAGACCGGCATGATCTCCTCGGGCGTCGGGTTGTTCAGCGGGTTTTCGCCCGGGTAGGCCTGGGCGCGCATGCTGGTGCGGGTGGCGCCGGGGTTGATGCTGTTGGAGCGCACCGGAGCCACGGTATCGACTTCGTCGGCCAGGGTTTGCATCAAGCCTTCGGTGGCGAACTTGGAGACGCCGTAAGCACCCCAATATGCACGACCCTTGCGACCGACGCTGCTGGAAGTGAACACCACCGAGGCATCCTCAGACAGCTTGAGCAGTGGCAGCAGGGTGCTGGTGAGCATGAACATGGCGTTGACGTTGACGTGCATCACGCGCATGAAGTTTTCGCCGGAGAGTTGCTCGATTGGCGTGCGCGGACCAATGATCGACGCGTTGTGCAGCAGGCCATCGAGGTGGCCGAACTCGGTTTCGATCATCGCTGCCAGCTCATCGTACTGATGGGGCAGGGCGGTTTCCAGGTTGAACGGAATCACGGCCGGTTGTGGATGGCCGGCCGCTTCGATTTCGTCGTATACCTGGGTCAGGTTGGCTTCGGTCTTGCCCAGCAACAGCACGGTCGCACCGTGAGCGGCAAAGGTTTTCGCAGCGGCAGCCCCGATGCCCCGGCCAGCGCCGGTGACCAGGATGACCCGGTCCTTGAGCAGTTCTGGGCGAGCGGAATAATCAAACATAAAAAACCCTCAACAAATCGAAATACGGGCGACCCTTGCAGGAGCGAGCTTGCTCGCGAAAAACCCGAGAACGCCGCGGGATGCCTGGCTTGTCGCGTTATCGTTAACGACCATCGCGAGCAAGCTCGCTCCTACAAATACAGGCTCAGCAACCACACAAAGCGCTATCGAGCACTTTGCGCAACTCCAATGGATGATCCACCACCACATCCGCGCCCCAATGCCGCGGATTATCGTCCGGATGAATGTAGCCATAGGTCACAGCGGCAGTCTTGGTCCCGGCATCGCGACCGGACTCGATGTCGCGCAAGTCATCGCCCACAAACAGCACGCTGGCAGGGTCCAGGTCGAGCATCTTGCACGCCAGAATCAACGGCTCCGGGTCGGGTTTGCTGTTCGTCACATGATCCGGGCAGATCAACAGTGCCGAGCGCTCGGCCAGCCCCAGTTGCTGCATGATCGGTTCGGCGAAGCGCAGCGGCTTGTTGGTGACCACGCCCCAGATCAGGTTGGCTTTTTCGATGTCGGCCAGCAATTCGCCCATGCCGTCGAATAGCGTGCTATGAACCGCGCAACCTTTGACGTAACGCTCCAGGAACTCCAGGCGCAATTCCTCGAAACCCGGCGATTCCGGGTCCATGGAGAAGGTCACGGCGACCATCGCCTTGGCACCACCGGAAATCTCGTCGCGAATGTGTTTGTGATTCATCGGCGGCAAGCCACGATCGGCGCGCATCGCCTGACAAATCGCAATGAAGTCCGGCGCGGTGTCGAGCAGCGTGCCGTCCATGTCAAAAAGGACTGCTCTGATACGCATCGGCTTACTCCTCGCGCAGGGTCTGGATCATGTAGTTGACGTCCACGTCGGCCGCCAGTTTGTAATGCTTGGTCAGCGGGTTGTACGTCAGGCCGATGATGTCCTTGACGGTCAGGCCCGCCATGCGGCTCCAGGCACCCAGCTCGGAAGGGCGGATGAATTTCTTGAAGTCATGGGTGCCGCGCGGCAGCAGCTTCATGATGTATTCGGCACCGACGATGGCGAACAGATACGCCTTCGGGTTGCGGTTGATGGTGGAGAAGAACACTTGGCCACCAGGCTTGACCATGCGGAAGCAGGCGCGGATCACCGACGAGGGGTCTGGCACGTGCTCGAGCATTTCCAGGCAGGTGACGACATCGAATTGCTCGGGCATTTCTTCTGCCAGGGCTTCGGCGGTGATCTGCCGGTACTCGACGCTCACGCCCGATTCCAGCTGATGCAGTTGAGCGACCGCCAGAGGCGCTTCGCCCATGTCGATGCCCGTGACGGTCGCACCACGTTGGGCCATGGCTTCGCTGAGGATGCCGCCGCCGCAACCGACGTCGAGGACTTTCTTGCCGGCCAGGTTGACGCGTTCGTCAATCCAGTTGACCCGCAGCGGGTTGATGTCGTGAAGCGGTTTGAATTCGCTTTCCCGATCCCACCAGCGATGGGCCAGGGCTTCGAATTTGGCGATTTCGGCGTAGTCGACGTTGCTCATGGTTAAGTCCTCTAAAACTTGAAAATTCTGTCGCCCCGGTGATTGGACCGGGGAGCTTACGATTCGTTATGGCCGCTGATGCGCTGGCCCCAGGTCTTGGCGGTGGCGCAGAGCTGCTCTTCGTCCAGACGGGTCAGGCGGCGGTCGTCGAGCAGTTGCTTGCCGGCGACCCAAAGGTGTTTCACGCAGTCCCGGCCGGTGGCATATATAAGCTGCGAAACCGGGTCATAGACCGGTTGCTGCGCCAGCCCCGAGAGGTCGAACGCCACGATGTCCGCGGCTTTGCCCACTTCCAGCGAGCCGACTTCAGCCTCGAGCCCCAGCGCGCGGGCGCCGTTGAGCGTGGCCATGCGCAGCGCCCGATGGGCGTCGAGTGCGGTGGCCGAACCGGCAACGGCTTTGGCCAGCAACGCGGCGGTGCGGGTTTCGCCGAGCAGGTCCAGGTCATTATTGCTGGCCGCGCCATCGGTGCCGACGGCCACATTGACGCCGGCTTGCCACAAACGCTCGACCGGGCAGAAACCGCTGGCCAGCTTCAAGTTCGACTCCGGGCAATGAATCACGCTGGTGTTGCTTTCTACCAGCAGCGCCAGGTCTTCATCGCTGATCTGGGTCATGTGAACGGCCTGGAAGCGCGGCCCCAGCAGACCCAGGCGACCGAGTCGTGCCAAGGGGCGTTCGCCGCGCTGCTCGACCGACTGCTGCACTTCGAAGGCGGTCTCGTGGACGTGCATGTGAATCGAAGCGTCCAGTTCCTCGGCGATCACCCGGATTTTCTCCAGGTTTTCGTCGCCCACGGTGTAGGGGGCGTGAGGTCCGAAGGTGACTTTGATGCGCTCGTGGTGCTTCAGATCGTTGAACAATTCGACGCCCTGACGAATGGCGTCGTCCGCCGTGCTGGCGCCCGGGATCGGGAAATCGAGGATCGGAATGGCGATTTGTGCACGAATGCCGCTGTTATGGACGCGCTCGGCGGCAACCTTCGGGAAGAAATACATGTCTGAGTAGCAGGTGATGCCACCTTTGATCTGTTCGGCGATCGCCAAATCGGTGCCATCGCGTACAAAGGCCTCGTCGACCCATTTGGCTTCGGCCGGCCAGATATGGTTCTCCAGCCAGGTCATCAGGGGCAGGTCGTCGGCAAGACCGCGGAACAGTGTCATCGCCGCATGGCCATGGGCATTGATCAGGCCCGGGCTGAGCAGTACGTCCGGCAGTTCACGAACGTCAGTTGCTTTAAGCTTCAGCGCGGCGGAACGTGGGCCGATGAAGACGATACGCCCGTCGCGGATACCCAGCGCATGTTCCTTGAGGACAACACCAGCGGGTTCGACGGGTACCAGCCAGGTCGGCAGCAATAACAGGTCGAGCGCAGCGGCAGTGTTCGGCATCGAGGATCGGTTCCAGTGCTTTTGTAAAGGATGGCGAAGTATACCCGAGCGTCTTCGCGGAGGGATCGCTATAATCGGCGGCTTTTGTTCATGAGTGCGGGGTATAGGATGCGCGATCGACTGTTGGCTGCGGAGAAAGTGAAGGCCATCGATTGGCGTGATGGCGCCCTGTACCTGCTGGATCAGCGTATTTTGCCGTTCGAGGAAACGTGGATCGCCTACACCAGTGCAGCTGGCGTGGCCGAGGCCATTCGTTCGATGGTGGTGCGCGGCGCGCCGGCCATTGGCATCAGTGCCGCCTATGGCGTTGTGCTGGCGGCACGCGCCCGGTTTGCCGAAGGGGGCGACTGGCATGCGGCGCTTGAAGAGGATTTCGCGTTGCTCGCCGACTCCCGCCCGACCGCCGTCAATCTTTTCTGGGCCCTGGGGCGTATGCGCGAACGGCTCGAGCGACTGAAAAAACACACCGACCCGCTGGCGGTGCTGGAAGCTGAGGCCATTGCCATTCATGAGAGTGATCGTGAAGCCAACCTGACCATGGCGCAACTTGGTGTGGACCTGATCCGCAAACACCAGGGCAACGCCCAGGCGATCCTGACCCACTGCAATACCGGCGCCCTGGCCACTGGCGGCTTCGGAACGGCGCTGGGTGTTATTCGCGGGGCGTTCATTGAGGGGATGGTCGAGCGTGTCTATGCCGACGAAACCCGTCCGTGGCTTCAGGGTTCTCGATTGACAGCGTGGGAATTGGCCAACGAAGGCATTCCCGTCACCCTCAATGCCGACTCCGCCGCTGCCCATATCATGAAAACCAAAGGCATTACCTGGGTGATCGTCGGCGCCGACCGGATCACCGCCAATGGCGATGTGGCCAACAAGATCGGTACCTATCAACTGGCGGTGAACGCCATGCACCATGGTGTGCGTTTCATGGTGGTGGCGCCCAGTTCGACCATCGACATGGACCTGGCCAGCGGTGACGACATCCCCATTGAAGAGCGTGATGGTCGCGAGTTGCTGGAGGTTGGCGGCAAGCGGGTCGGGGCGGATGTCGATGCGTTCAACCCGGTGTTCGATGTGACCCCGGCGGACTTGATAGACGCGATCGTCACCGAAAAAGGGATTGTCGAGCGGCCGGATACGGCGAAAATGACGCAGTTGATGTGCCGTAAGCGTCTGCATTAAGCATCTCCGGCGCCTGTTAGATCGCCATCGCGAGCAAGCTCGCTCCCACAGGTTTTGTGAACGCCGCAGAACAATGTGGGAGCGAGCTTGCTCGCGATGAGGCCCTGGAATTCAACAAAGCAACCTGAATCAAGCCCGAATTCTCCATTCAACTCGGCTCTAAGCCTCTCTCGTCGCCTATCAGCCTGTCACCGGTCAACTAACTATGCTCCATGCGCATCAGGGGGATAGGTGCGTGGCGGCTCTTGTGATAACATCCGGCGGTTTCCAAGGTAGCCCGATGTGGCTACCTTTACTGCGCAGATCCATGGCATAACTCGTTGATTTGTCGTAAGTCGGTGCATGGCACTCAGCCTGCAGCGGCGAGCTTCGTTCGTCCCATATGGATGTGACGAAGTTTCACCAGAAAAAGGAATCAGGCTTCTCATGGGCGAACTGGCCAAAGAAATCCTCCCGGTCAATATCGAAGACGAGCTGAAGCAGTCCTACCTCGACTACGCGATGAGCGTAATTGTCGGGCGGGCACTGCCGGATGCGCGCGATGGCTTGAAGCCCGTGCACCGGCGTGTGCTGTTCGCGATGAGCGAGCTGGGTAACGACTTCAACAAGCCGTACAAGAAATCTGCCCGTGTTGTCGGTGACGTGATCGGTAAGTATCACCCGCACGGTGATACCGCGGTGTACGACACCATCGTTCGAATGGCGCAGCCATTTTCGCTGCGCTACCTGCTGGTAGACGGTCAGGGCAACTTCGGTTCGGTGGACGGCGACAACGCCGCGGCCATGCGATACACCGAAGTGCGCATGACCAAGCTGGCGCACGAGCTGCTGGCTGACCTGCACAAAGAAACCGTGGACTGGGTGCCGAACTACGACGGCACCGAAATGATCCCGGCGGTCATGCCGACCCGTATTCCCAACCTGCTGGTCAACGGCTCCAGCGGTATCGCCGTGGGCATGGCGACCAACATCCCGCCACACAACCTCGGTGAAGTCATCGACGGTTGCCTGGCACTCATCGACAACCCTGAGTTGACCATCGATGAGTTGATGCAGTACATCCCCGGCCCGGACTTCCCGACCGCGGCGATCATCAACGGTCGCGCCGGCATCATCGAAGCCTACCGCACCGGTCGCGGCCGCATTTACATGCGCGCCCGCTCGATCATCGAAGACATCGACAAGGTAGGTGGTCGTCAGCAGATCGTCATCACCGAACTCCCTTACCAGCTGAACAAGGCCCGTCTGATCGAGAAGATCGCCGAGCTGGTTAAAGAGAAGAAGCTCGAAGGCATCACCGAACTGCGCGACGAGTCCGACAAGGACGGTATGCGCGTTGTGATCGAGCTGCGTCGCGGCGAAGTGCCAGAGGTGATCCTCAACAACCTCTACGCCCAGACCCAGCTGCAAGCCGTATTCGGTATCAACATCGTCGCGCTGATCGACGGCCGTCCGCGGATCCTGAACCTCAAGGACCTGCTGGAAGCATTCGTTCGTCACCGTCGCGAAGTGGTAACCCGTCGTACCGTGTTCGAGCTGCGTAAAGCCCGCGAGCGTGGCCACATCCTTGAAGGTCAAGCGGTTGCCCTGTCGAACATCGACCCGGTCATCGCCCTGATCAAGGCTTCGCCAACGCCGTCGGAAGCCAAGGAAGCGCTGATCAGCACGGCCTGGGAATCCTCCGCCGTGGTCGCGATGGTCGAACGTGCCGGTGCCGACTCTTGCCGTCCAGAGACCCTGGACCCGCAATACGGTCTGCGCGAAGGCAAGTACTTCCTGTCGCCGGAACAGGCGCAAGCCATTCTGGAACTGCGCCTGCACCGTCTGACCGGTCTGGAGCACGAAAAGCTGCTGGCCGAGTATCAAGAGATCCTCAACCAGATCGGCGAACTGATCCGCATCCTCAACAGCGCTACGCGCCTGATGGAAGTGATCCGCGAAGAACTGGAAGTAATCCGCGCCGAATACGGCGACGTGCGTCGCACCGAGATTCTCGATGCCCGTCTCGACCTGACCCTGGGTGACATGATCCCGGAAGAAGAGCGCGTCGTGACCATTTCCCACGGTGGCTACGCCAAGACCCAGCCTTTGGCTGCGTACCAGGCTCAGCGTCGTGGCGGTAAAGGCAAATCGGCTACTGGCGTCAAGGATGAGGACTACATCGCTCACCTGCTGGTCGCCAACAGCCACACCACGCTGCTGCTGTTCTCCAGCAAAGGCAAAGTGTACTGGCTGAAAACCTACGAAATCCCGGAAGCGTCCCGCGCCGCCCGTGGTCGTCCGTTGGTCAACCTGCTGCCGCTGGACAGTGATGAATACATCACCACTATGCTGCCGGTCGATGAATACACCGAAGGTCACTTCATCTTCATGGCCACTGCCAAAGGCACCGTGAAGAAGACCCCGCTGGAATCCTTCAGCCGTCAACGCAGCGTCGGCCTGATCGCGCTGGAGCTGGATGAAGGCGACGTACTGATCTCTGCCGCCATTACCGATGGCGGGCGCGAAGTCATGCTGTTCTCCGACGGTGGCAAGGTCACTCGCTTCAAGGAAACCGACGTTCGCGCCATGGGCCGTACCGCTCGTGGTGTCCGCGGCATGCGTCTGCCGGAAGGCCAGAAGCTGATTTCCATGCTGATCCCGGAAGAAGGCAGCCAGATCCTTACCGCTTCGGCGCGTGGTTTCGGCAAGCGCACGGCGATCACCGAGTTCCCTGAGTACAAGCGTGGCGGTCAGGGCGTTATCGCCATGGTCAGCAACGACCGTAACGGCCGACTGGTCGGCGCGGTCCAGGTGCTCGACGGCGAGGAGATCATGCTGATTTCTGACCAGGGCACGTTGGTTCGTACCCGTGTCGACGAAGTCTCCAGCCTGGGTCGTAACACCCAGGGTGTGACCCTGATCAAGCTGGCCAGTGACGAAACGCTGGTAGGTCTGGAGCGGGTTCAGGAGCCGTCGGAAGTCGAAGGCGAAGGCGAAGAGCTGGAAGGTGAAGAGGGTGCAGTGTTCGACGGCGAAGTCGTGATCGACGACGTTGTTGAAGATCAGCAACTCGACGCCGCCGCTGACGAAGAACCACAGGAATAAGCGGGCAAGCAGGGGGCGGATGAAAATTCGCCCCCTTGTTGTTTGTCCCTACGGAAAAATCGACACCTATGGCGATTCCTTGTGGGAGCGAGCCTGCTCGCGAAGGCGGACTGACATTCGGCAAAGATGTCGCCTGTTACACCGCTTTCGCGAGCAGGCTCGCTCCCACACATGTTTTGCTTCAGCAGGAACCCTGTGTCGACAGATAATGCGATTTATTGCGTGATACCACCAAATCAGAGCGAGATTGGATGTGAGCAAGAGAGCCTATAACTTCTGTGCCGGTCCTGCGGCACTTCCCGAAGCTGTCCTGCAGCGCGCCCAGGGTGAACTCCTTGATTGGCACGGCAAGGGCCTCTCGGTCATGGAAATGAGCCATCGCAGTGATGAGTTCGTGTCCATCGCCACCAAGGCCGAGCAGGATCTGCGTGATCTGCTGAATATCCCTTCGAACTATAAAGTGCTGTTTCTGCAAGGTGGCGCCAGCCAGCAATTTGCTCAGATTCCTCTGAACCTGTTGCCGGAAAGCGGCACCGCGGACTATATCGACACCGGTATCTGGTCGCAGAAAGCCATCGAAGAAGCTTCGCGCTACGGTCACGTCAATGTTGCCGCGACTGCCAAGCCTTACGATTATTTCGCTATTCCCGGCCAGAACGAATGGAAGCTGTCGAAAGATGCGGCCTACGTTCACTACGCGCCGAACGAAACCATTGGCGGTCTGGAATTCCAGTGGATTCCGGAAACCGGTGACGTTCCGCTGGTCGCCGACATGTCTTCGGACATCCTGTCGCGTCCTATCGATGTTTCGCGCTTCGGCATGATCTACGCCGGTGCCCAGAAAAACATCGGCCCGAGCGGCATCGTTGTGAACATTGTTCGCGAAGACTTGTTGGGCAAAGCCCGTTCGCTGTGCCCGACCATGCTCAACTACAAGATCGCGGCCGATAACGGCTCGATGTACAACACACCGCCAACCCTGGCCTGGTACCTGTCGGGTCTGGTATTCGAGTGGCTGAAAGAGCAGGGTGGTGTTGCAGCCATCGGCAAACTCAATGAAGTGAAACAGCGCACGCTGTATGACTTCATCGACGCCAGTGGCCTCTACAGCAATCCGATCAACAAGTCGGATCGCTCGTGGATGAACGTGCCGTTCCGCCTGGCGGACGATCGTCTGGACAAGCCATTCCTGGTCGGTGCCGACGAGCGTGGCCTGTTGAATCTCAAGGGTCACCGTTCCGTGGGCGGCATGCGCGCCTCCATCTATAACGCCGTCGACATCGTTGCGGTCAACGCACTGATTTCGTACATGGCAGAGTTCGAGAAGGAACACGGCTAATGTCTGAGCAAGAACTCAAGGCACTGCGCCTGCGCATTGATGCCCTGGACGAAAAAGTCCTGGAGCTGATCAGTGAGCGCGCACGCTGCGCCCAGGAAGTTGCGCGAGTAAAAATGGCCTCGCTGGCCGAAGGCGAAGTGCCGGTGTTCTATCGTCCTGAGCGTGAAGCTCAGGTGCTCAAGCGCGTGATGGAGCGAAACCAGGGGCCGCTGGGCAACGAAGAAATGGCGCGGTTGTTCCGCGAAATCATGTCTTCGTGTCTGGCCCTCGAGCAGCCGTTGAAAGTGGCTTACCTCGGCCCTGAAGGCACCTTCACCCAGGCGGCGGCCATGAAACACTTCGGCCACGCCGTGATCAGCAAGCCAATGGCGGCGATCGATGAAGTGTTCCGTGAAGTGGCTGCCGGTGCGGTGAACTTTGGCGTGGTCCCGGTGGAAAACTCCACCGAGGGCGCGGTCAACCACACCCTCGACAGCTTTCTCGAACACGACATGGTCATCTGTGGCGAAGTCGAGTTGCGGATTCACCACCACTTGTTGGTGGGTGAAAACACCAAGACCGACAGCATCAGCCGCATTTATTCCCATGCCCAGTCCCTGGCCCAGTGCCGCAAGTGGCTGGACGCCCATTACCCGAATGTCGAGCGCGTGGCGGTGTCCAGCAACGCCGAAGCGGCGAAGCGGGTCAAGGGTGAGTGGAACTCGGCGGCGATTGCCGGCGACATGGCGGCAGGTTTGTATGGGCTGACCCGTCTGGCCGAGAAAATCGAGGACCGTCCGGACAACTCCACGCGATTCCTGATGATCGGCAGCCAGGAAGTGCCGCCGACCGGTGATGATAAAACGTCGATCATTGTCTCGATGAGCAACAAACCCGGCGCGCTGCATGAGTTGCTGGTGCCGTTCCACGACAACGGTATTGATCTGACGCGCATCGAGACGCGTCCTTCGCGTAGCGGTAAGTGGACCTACGTGTTCTTCATCGACTTCGTCGGTCATCACCGCGACCCATTGGTCAAAGGTGTGTTGGAAAAGATCAGTCAGGAAGCGGTAGCACTCAAAGTGCTGGGCTCCTACCCGAAAGCAGTTCTCTAAGGGCGGTAGCAAATGAGTGGCAACTTCCTCGCTCTGGCACAGCCGGGCGTGCAACAACTTTCGCCTTACGTTCCGGGCAAACCCGTGGATGAACTGGCTCGCGAGCTGAACATCGATCCGGCCAGCATCGTCAAACTGGCGAGCAACGAAAACCCGTTGGGCGCGAGCCCCAAGGCATTGGCGGCCATTCATGAGGCGTTGGCCGAATTGACCCGTTATCCAGACGGCAACGGTTTTGCACTCAAAACCCTGCTGGCCGAACAGTGCCGTGTCGAGCTGAATCAGGTGACATTGGGCAACGGTTCCAACGACATCCTGGAGCTGGTCGCGCGCGCCTATCTGGCGCCAGGCCTGAACGCCGTGTTCAGCGAGCACGCGTTCGCGGTCTACCCGATCGCGACCCAGGCCGTTGGCGCCCAGGCCAAAGTGATCCCGGCCAAAGACTGGGGCCATGACCTGCCGGCCATGCTGGCCGCGATCGATGCCGACACGCGTGTGGTGTTCATCGCCAACCCGAACAATCCGACCGGGACCTGGTTTGGCGCCGAAGCGCTGGACGAATTCCTGCAGGACGTGCCGGAACATGTGCTGGTGGTGCTGGATGAAGCGTACATCGAGTACGCCGAAGGCAGTGACCTGCCCGATGGTCTGGATTTCCTGGCGGCGTACCCGAACCTGCTGGTCTCGCGTACCTTTTCCAAGGCTTACGGGCTGGCGGCATTGCGCGTCGGCTATGCCTTGTCCACTCCGGTGGTTGCGGATGTTCTGAACCGTGTGCGTCAGCCGTTCAACGTTAACAGCCTGGCCCTGGCGGCCGCGTGCGCGGCATTGCAAGACGCCGAGTACCTGGCTGAAAGTCGTCGGCTGAACGAATCCGGCATGCAGCAACTGGAAGCGGGTTTGCGCGAGCTGGGGTTGGGCTGGATTCCGTCCAAGGGCAACTTCATCTGTGTGGATGTGGAGCGCGTTGCGGCTCCGGTTTTCCAGGGCTTGCTGCGTGAAGGCGTAATCGTGCGTCCGGTGGCCAACTACGGCCTGCCGAACCACCTGCGCATCACCATCGGTTTGCCGGCTGAAAACAGCCGCTTCCTTGAGGCACTGACCAAGGTTCTGGCTCGTGGTTGATGTGACTGTACCTTCTGCTGAGCCTGGGATCGGCCGCCTCGTGGTGGTCGGTCTGGGGTTGATCGGCGGTTCGTTTGCCAAAGGCTTGCGTGAAAGTGGCCTGTGCCGTGAGGTGGTCGGGGTTGATCTCGATCCACAGTCGCGCAAGCTCGCCGTAGAGTTGGGCGTGGTGGATCGCTGCGAAGAAGACCTGGCCGTTGCTTGCCAGGGGGCTGATGTAATTCAGCTCGCCGTCCCGATCCTCGCCATGGAAAAAATGCTCGGCCGCTTGGCCAGCATGGACCTGGGGCAAGCCATTCTTACCGACGTCGGCAGCGCCAAAGGCAATGTGGTGCGTGCGGCCACCGAAGCGTTTGGCGGCATGCCGTCGCGTTTCGTGCCTGGACACCCGATTGCCGGTTCCGAGCAGAGCGGGGTAGAGGCTTCCAATTCCGAGTTGTTCCGTCGCCATAAAGTGATCCTGACGCCGCTGGATCAGACCGATCCGGCCGCCCTGGCCGTGGTCGATCGCTTGTGGCGTGAATTGGGCGCCGATGTCGAGCACATGCAGGTGGAGCGTCACGACGAAGTGTTGGCGGCGACCAGCCATTTGCCGCACTTGCTGGCGTTCGGCTTGGTCGATTCGTTGGCCAAGCGCAATGAAAATCTTGAGATCTTCCGCTACGCTGCGGGCGGTTTCCGCGATTTCACAAGAATCGCCGGGAGCGACCCGGTCATGTGGCACGACATCTTCCTCGCCAACCGCGAAGCTGTCCTGCGCACACTCGATACATTTCGCAGCGACCTCGACGCCTTGCGCGACGCGGTCGATGCAGGGGACGGGCACCAATTGTTGGGCGTATTCACTCGCGCCCGGGTTGCCCGCGAGCATTTCAGTAAAATCCTGGCCCGCCGGGCCTATGTGGACGCTATGAACTCCAACGACCTGATTTTCCTGGCACAACCTGGTGGCCGCCTGACTGGGCGGATTCGTGTACCGGGCGATAAATCGATTTCCCACCGCTCGATCATGCTCGGCTCCCTGGCCGAGGGTGTCACTGAAGTGGAAGGTTTCCTTGAGGGCGAAGATGCCCTGGCAACGCTGCAAGCTTTCCGCGACATGGGGGTGGTGATCGAAGGTCCGCACCACGGTCGTGTGACCATTCACGGTGTTGGCCTGCATGGCCTGAAACCTGCGCCGGGCCCGATCTATCTGGGTAACTCCGGTACGTCGATGCGTCTGCTGTCTGGCCTGTTGGCTGCGCAGAACTTCGACAGCACCCTGACCGGCGACGCGTCGCTGTCCAAGCGCCCAATGAATCGCGTGGCCAATCCACTGCGTGAAATGGGTGCGGTGATCGAGACTGCGGCGGAAGGTCGTCCACCGATGACCATTCGTGGCGGCAACAAGCTCAAAGGCCTGACCTACACCATGCCGATGGCCAGCGCCCAGGTTAAATCCTGCCTGCTGCTGGCGGGTCTGTATGCCGAAGGCAAGACCACCGTCACCGAGCCCGCTCCGACTCGCGATCACACCGAGCGCATGCTGCGTGGCTTCGGCTATCCGGTCAGCGTCAGCGGCGCAACCGCGTCGGTCGAATCCGGCCACACGTTGACCGCGACCCACATTGAAGTGCCGGGTGATATCTCGTCGTCGGCATTCTTCCTGGTGGCTGCGTCGATTGCCGAAGGTTCGGAGCTGGTGCTCGAGCACGTAGGCATTAACCCGACCCGTATCGGCGTGATCGATATTCTGCGTTTGATGGGCGCCGATATCACGCTGGAAAACCGGCGTGAAGTGGGTGGTGAGCCGGTTGCTGACTTGCGCGTACGTGCAGCTAAACTCAAAGGTATCGAGATTCCGGAAGCGCTGGTTCCGCTGGCCATCGACGAATTCCCGGTACTGTTCGTGGCAGCAGCGTGCGCCGAAGGGCGGACCATTCTGCGTGGCGCCGAGGAGTTGCGAGTCAAGGAGTCGGACCGTATTCAGGTCATGGCCGATGGCTTGCTGGCGCTGGGCGTCAAATGTGAACCAACCCCGGACGGCATCATTATCGATGGCGGCCTGATCGGCGGCGGCGAAGTGCATGGTCACGGAGACCACCGGATTGCCATGGCATTCAGCGTTGCTTCGCTGCGCGCCAGTGCACCGATCCGAATCCATGATTGCGCCAACGTCGCGACGTCGTTCCCCAACTTCCTCGCGCTGTGCGCGCAGGTCGGTATCCGGGTTGCTGAAGAGGCTCAGTCGTGATCAATAAGTCGCCAGTCATCACCATCGATGGTCCGAGTGGTTCCGGTAAGGGCACCATCGCCGGGATATTGGCGAAGCGCCTGGGCTGGAATCTGCTGGACTCCGGCGCGCTGTACCGTTTGCTGGCGTTCGCGGCACACAATCATGGTGTTGATCTGACCAATGAAGAGTTGCTGAAGGCGCTCGCCGCTCATCTGGACGTGCAATTCATCGCTGCGACGGACGGTCAATTGCAGCGAATCATTCTGGAGGGCGATGAAGTCAGTGATGTGATTCGCACTGAAAGTGTCGGCGCTGGCGCGTCCCAGGTCGCGGCGCTGCCCGCCGTACGCGAGGCGCTGCTGCAGCGCCAGCGGGCATTTCAGGAGGCTCCGGGGCTGGTGGCCGACGGTCGCGACATGGGCACCGTGGTTTTTCCGGATGCGCCGCTGAAGATTTTCCTCACTGCCAGTGCCGAGGAGCGTGCGCGCCGTCGATACTTGCAGTTGAAGGGCAAAGTCGATGGTGTTAGTCTGTCGAGTCTGCTAGATGAGATACGTGTTCGCGATGAGCGTGACACCCAGCGAGCGGTAGCCCCGCTCAAACCGGCGGCTGACGCCATACAGCTGGATTCCACGGAATTATCCATCGATCAGGTGCTGGAACGCATCATGAGCGAGATCGCCATTCGCGATATTGCCGGGTGACCCAGAAGCGACCCAGGGGACCAGTCATAGTCCTGAGCCGTTTCTTCTAATGAACGTAACCCACGTCGTCTGGGATGTGGAGATGGGCGTATCCTTCGCCCTTATTCAACAGGAATTAAAATGAGCGAAAGCTTTGCGGAACTCTTTGAAGAAAGCCTAAAAACCCTGAACCTTCAGGCAGGCTCCATCATCACCGGTGTTATCGTTGATATCGATTACCAGGCTCGCTGGGTAACCGTTCACGCTGGCCTGAAGTCTGAAGCACTCATCCCGCTTGAGCAGTTCTACAACGACGCTGGCGACCTGACTATCAACGTCGGTGACGAAGTTCACGTTGCTCTGGACTCGGTTGAAGACGGCTTTGGTGAAACCAAGCTGTCCCGTGAAAAAGCCAAGCGCGCTGAATGCTGGATTGTTCTGGAAGCAGCCTTCGCAGCCGAAGAAGTGGTCAAGGGCGTTATCAACGGTAAGGTTAAAGGCGGCTTCACTGTCGACGTTAACGGCATCCGTGCGTTCCTGCCAGGTTCTCTGGTTGACGTCCGTCCAGTGCGCGACACCACGCACCTGGAAGGCAAAGAGCTGGAATTCAAGGTCATCAAGCTCGACCAGAAGCGCAACAACGTTGTCGTTTCCCGTCGCAGTGTCCTCGAAGCCGAGAACTCCGCCGAGCGTGAAGCTCTGCTGGAATCCCTGCAGGAAGGTCAACAAGTCAAAGGTATCGTCAAAAACCTCACCGATTACGGCGCATTCGTCGATCTGGGTGGCGTCGATGGCCTGCTGCACATTACCGACATGGCTTGGAAGCGTATCAAGCATCCTTCCGAAATCGTCAACGTTGGCGACGAGATCGATGTCAAGGTTCTGAAGTACGATCGCGAACGCAATCGTGTTTCCCTGGGCCTCAAGCAACTGGGCGAAGATCCATGGGTTGCTATCAAAGCCCGTTACCCAGAAAGCACTCGCGTTACCGCTCGCGTAACCAACCTGACCGACTACGGCTGCTTCGCTGAACTGGAAGAAGGCGTTGAAGGCCTGGTACACGTTTCCGAAATGGACTGGACCAACAAGAACATCCACCCTTCGAAAGTCGTACAAGTCGGCGACGAAGTGGAAGTTATGGTTCTGGACATCGACGAAGAGCGTCGTCGTATCTCCCTCGGCATCAAGCAGTGCAAATCTAACCCATGGGAAGATTTCTCTGGCCAGTTCAACAAGGGCGATAAAATCTCCGGCACCATCAAGTCGATCACCGATTTCGGTATCTTCATTGGTCTGGACGGCGGCATCGACGGTCTGGTTCACCTGTCCGACATCTCCTGGAACGAAGTGGGCGAAGAAGCCGTTCGCCGCTTCAAGAAGGGCGACGAGCTGGACACCGTTATCCTGTCGGTTGACCCAGAGCGCGAGCGTATCTCCCTGGGTATCAAGCAACTGGAAAGCGATCCGTTCTCCGAGTACGTTCAAGAGAACGACAAAGGCGCAATCGTTAAAGGCATCGTGAAAGAAGTTGACGCTAAAGGCGCCATCATCACTCTGGCCGACGATATCGAAGCAACTCTGAAAGCCTCCGAAATCAGCCGTGACCGCGTTGAAGACGCGCGCAACGTTCTGAAAGAAGGCGAAGAAGTAGAAGCCAAGATCATCAGCGTTGACCGTAAGAGCCGTGTAATCCAGCTCTCGATCAAGTCGAAAGACGTTGAAGACGAGAAAGAAGCAATCCAGAGCCTGCGCGACAAGCCAGCGACTTCGGAACCTGCTGCTGGTCCTACCACTCTGGGCGACCTGTTGCGTGCACAGATGGAAAAACAGAACTAAGTTCTGTCAGACCATGAAAAAGGGCGACTTCGGTCGCCC